>CASEJU010000051.1 GCA_949288335.1 uncultured bacterium
AACAATATTCAATAATTACTTTTTAACTATATCATATTGCTTTTATTTTTTTCTTTTATTTTGTCTCACATCATTTACAATTATACACTATGCTTCTTTTCTTCCTTTATTATTTTTATTATCATAAGTAAAACACCAGTTGTTATAAATACGTCCGCTAAATTAAAGATTGGAAAATGATAACCAAAAATATTTAGTGAAACATAATCGATTACCACTCCTCTTATTATTCTATCAACTAAGTTACCAAGTACCCCACCGATTAAAAGACCATAACATAAAATAGTTAGTTTTATTTCTTTTTTAGGTGCTTTACCTTCTTTTAGTAGCATGTAAAATATTACTGCTAAAAGAATTAATGAAGCCAGTATTATAAACATTCTACTACCGGATAACATGCTAAAAGCTACTCCTTTATTTTCCGCGTAAACAAAAGATAAAAAGCCAGGAATTAAAACGAAGTTTGGCTGGTAAAAACAAACAATATATTTAATTATTTGATCAATTAGCAAGCCAAAAGACGCTATTAAAGTAATCTTTTTATACATTCAAAGCCTCCTTTTAGTAAATTAACAAAACAAGGATTGCGGCAATAAAGTTTTGGATAAAATGCATCGATATTGGAACAAAAATATTTTTTGAATCAACAAAAGCTTTTGCAAGGCAAATCCCAAGGGTAGCGTACTGAAATATATAAAGTAAATCATAAAAAGAGGTAAATTTATCAATCATGTGTAAAGCACCAAATAAAAAACCACTTATAACAATAAATACCATTTTGTTTTTAAATAATTTAAACAAAGACAACCTAAAGACATTTTCCTCGACAAAAGGAGCATAAATGGTTGATAAAACGAGTGCAAAAAAAGGAAGTTTTTTAAACATAACGTTTAACGCGGCCTGATTTGACGAAGTGTTACCATTATTTATAAGTACGATTGGAATACCAACTAAAAGCATAAGTCCAAGCATTATAAAATATCTTTTAAAAATAAATGGCAAGTAAGTTTTAAAATTTCTTATAAAGATAATTAAATTACTTTTCAAGTCCTTATAATTAGTTAGTAATACAGACAAGAAAATTACTAAATATATTAAATAAACTGGTATTTTATTAAAAAAACTAAAGTTGGGTAAAACAAACATAACGATAATAAAAAATAGTATTAAAGCAAAAGATTTAACCTTTTTTGATACTTCAATTTTTTCTTCTTTTATTTCTGGTAGTTTTACCTTTTTCTTATCACTTATTGATCCTAAAAATATAAAACCAAGTATTCCTGGTATTATTGGTTCAAAAAAAAGCCAAATAGAACATAACAAAATAGCGGTTTTATTCTTTTTAATTAAATCTATTTCTTTTTTTGATTCTTTGTATAAAATAGATGTTACAACAACTCCTATTATTAACATAAAAATACCAGCGATCATTTCTTCTTTTTCTTTTATAAAGAATAAATAATATACCATCATTACTAAAACGTAAATAACCTCAAGTAAACATGCAATCTTTAAAATATTTCTTTTGTCTTTCATAAATCCTCCAAGTAGCAACTTTTAAAAAAGCCTTAAGTAAGGCTTTTTTTAAAACAAATCATTAAAATCAATGTCTCCGTTTACAGCAGGTCCAACGTAATTAATATTTTTGTTAAAAGCTATTATTGCAATGAAAATTGGATTAACTAACCAAAGGCCGATACCAAAACCAACGCCCTGTCCAAAAGACTTAGCAAGCTTAATACTATAAGAAATTACAAATAGTACTAATGCTATTTGACCAATAATAGGGATAAAACCTAAGCAAAACAAAAATATGTAATACCATTTATAACCAATTATTTCAAGTAAAACAATTACGTTATAAACTGGTATAATAGCTGCCCATCCTGGTTTTCCAGCTTTTTTAAATACTTTCCAGTTAGCAATGATTAAAAAAACAATCAAAGCAATCCATATTATTATAAACGTTCCTAAAAAACCAAGTAACGCTGATGCAGCACTCGTTGTTGCTAAACTATCACTCATCTTAACTCCTCCTTCTATTATTAGTATAACATACTTTTATAAATTTCTGCTAACTAAAATAACATCAGAACCAATTTTTCTTATCATCGCCCAGGGAATAGATACTTCTTCGCTTTTCATCAGGTTAAAAAATCCTTTTTTATCATTAATTATTATCTTCATGATCGTACCTTGATTTGATATTTCAGCATCTATTACGTTACCTACTTTATCACCCGATGATATGTCAACAACGTCCTTATTTTGTAAATCAGATAAGCGCATAATACTAATCACCACTTAATCATATGTTATTTTTGTATAAAAAAGCACCTTTTAGAACACTACAAAAAAGAAGGGTGTGATTATTATAGCAAGACATAAAGTAGAAATAACAGGAATAAACACAAGTGAAATTAAAGTTTTAACAGACAAAGAAAAAGAAACACTATTTAAAAGACTTAAAAAAGGAGATGCTAAAGCAAGGGATCTTTTAGCAGAAGGAAATTTAAAATTAGTATTATCAATTTTAAAAAAATACCAAAATAAAACGGATAACATGGATGATTTATTTCAAATTGGATGCGTTGGTTTAATGAAAGCAATTGATAATTTTGATTTAAAGCATGGCGTTAAGTTCTCTACTTATGCGGTACCATTAATATTAGGCGAAATAAGAAGGTATTTAAGGGATAATAGCAACCTTAGGATATCAAGAAGCATAAAGGATTTAGCATATAAAATACTAAAAACAAAAGAAGAGTATTTTATGGATACTGGAAAAGAAATGACTAATGATGAAGTATGTAAAATCTTAAACGTAGAAGAAATAGACGTAATAGTTGCACTAGATGCGATGAAAGATCCGGTAAGTATGTTTGAACCCATATACAATAACGGTGGGGATACGATATACTTAGAAGACCAAATTGAAAACAATAAAGAAAAAGCATCTAACTGGGATATTACTATATCGCTTGGTGATGCTATTAAATCATTAAAAGAAAAAGAAAAAAAAATAATTACGGAAAGATTTTTAATTGGTAAAACACAAATGGAAATAGCAGAAGAAATAGGAATATCTCAAGCACAAGTATCAAGATTAGAAAAAGGCGGTATCGAAAACATAAAGAAAAAAATATTATGATTGACTATTATATACCTTAAAGTTATAATTAAAAAAGGAAGTGGTTTTCATGTATAAAGATAATCAAATAAGTTTAGAATTTTATAATGAATATTATAACTTAGTAAGTTTATTAAAGCAAAAAGGCCGTTCATCAACAAAACTAGATGAATTAAAGCGCTTGCTAAAGTACTTTTTTAATAACTATGAAACATTTATTAAAGAAGAAAAAGAACTTATAAAAAACGTAGTTATGATAGCATCTGGTATTGTTAACAACGTAAATAATCGGTATGGATACGTAAAAAAAAGAAAAGAAGAATGCGAAATACTAATAGAAAATTTAAAAGATAAACAAAAAGAGCCTACCAAGTAAGCTCTTTTTTTGTGGTATAAAGGAGTAAGTAGTGTTTTTGAGTGTATAAGTAGCAGTTAGAAGTACCACAATTCTAACTACAATTTAATTATATATTTTAAATATTAAATTTTAATGTCAATTTTATTAAAATTTATTAAGTCTAAACCTTTGGCAAAACAAAAACTATTGACAAACCTTTTATATCGCTGTTTTTAGCATATATTCTTCCGTCCAACGAACCAATTATTTGTTTGCATATAGAAAGCCCAAGACCAGATATTTTTCTTGATGGATCAGTTGTGTATAATGGCTCAAAGATTCTTTTTAAATCCTTTTCATCTGATATACCACCACCGGAATCAGCAATTTCAAACCTTATTAAGTTACCCCTTGAACTTATGTTTACGTTTATAATACCAGATGCACCATTAAAATGAGTAACACTATTTGTAATTATATTTCCAAAGACTCTTTTTATTTTAATTAAGTCAACTCTTACTTTTTTATTATCACAATTACTCATAACTTTAAGAGTAATTTTTTTATCTTTTAACTCTATTTCATAATCCGATTTAATAAAATTAGAAAGTTCTTTTATAGATACATCTTCTAATTTTAAGGTATCTTTAATATTACAACTTTGGTAATCATCAAACTCTTCTAGTATACCCTTCATGTTTAATGCTTTATCATATATCTTTTCTATGTAAACCGCTTTCTTCTCATCACTTAAATCTTTGTTTTTAAGCCTACTTGCATATCCTATTACAGAAGTAAGTGGTGTTTTTATGTCATGAGAAATGGACGCAATAATCTGGTTTTGACTTTCTTTTTCAAGTTCTAAACTATCAACCATATCAACGAACGCATTTTGTATTCGCTGCATATTCTTAGGCATCTTTCTTTTGTATGGTCTTTTTCCAAACTTATAGGCGTTAATATCCTTTGTTATTGTCTCAATTGGATCAATTATTTTTTTAGAACTTATAAAAAACACAACGATTATCACGGTAGATACTATTATTATTTCGTAAAACATAAAGTTTCTTAATAACTTTATACCAGGTGTAGTTGAAATTTTAGAATAAGTTAATTCATAATTATCATTTTCTATTAATACCATGGTAGTTGAAGAAAAAAGCTTTGATACGTCTTTTGCGTTGGTAAATATAATTTTTCCTTCATCATCTTTTAAAGTTACATAGCCACCGTTATTATCAACGTATAAACTAATTAACTCAATTGATTCATCCAATTTTTTACCTTCTATACCTTTTGTAATAACGTACAAACTATCATGGTTTTGATTTTTAGCCTCTACTAAATCATTAAGCATTTGATCAGATAAATAAAATTTATAATAGGAAATTAAAAGCCCAGAATTAATTGCTAAAAGAATTATAACAAAAAGAAGAGTCATGGTTTTACTAGAAAACTTTTTCATTATTCCACCGTTTTAACAAACTTATAGCCCATACCCCAGATGGTTTTTATATATTTTTCTTCGGTATCAAGTTTATTACGTAAACTTTTAATATTAACCGCAACCGTTCCAACATCACCATAGTTATTTTTCCATACGTTTTGATAAATCTGGTCTTTTGAAAGTACGATTCCAGCATTCTCCATTAAATAACATAATAATTCAAACTCCTTGGTCGATAAAGTAACTAACTCGTCATTTTTATAAACCTCAAAACTTTCTTTGTTTAACTTTATTTCTCCTATTGTTATAACGTTTTTACTTTTCGAATTAGAATTTCTCTCTTCCCTTCTTAAATGAGCTTTTACCCGAGCTACTAATTCCTCATTAATAAAAGGTTTTGTAATATAATCATCAGCCCCTACTTCAAAACCAACTAGCTTAGAAGTTAAATTAGTTTTTGCCGTTACGAATATTATTGGACAATTAGCAATATCCCTTACCTTTGCACAAACTTCCGTACCCGATATATCAGGCATCATTACGTCAAGTAATATAAGGTCAAAATCCTCTTGTTTTATTTTTTCTATCGCCGAAGTACCATTATTTGAAATAACCGTCTCATATCCTTCGTCCTCTAAAATATCAGATATTAATTCCGCAATATCTTTTTCATCATCAACGATAAGTATTCTTTCCATAAAACCACCTTCTATATGTAATTATAACATTTAATTTAAAATCATAAAATTAAAAATTATTAAAAAAAAAACATTTTGGCTTCTTTTTTTACTTTTGAACATATATATTTTGTACGTTTAATTTTATCGATATTTTACCTTTCGGAAGTTCATCACCCAAAAAATCTATCGTAGTACAATCATTTTGTACATCACCTGATTTTATTTCCTCTGCTACATTTATTCCAATTCTGATATTAGAAAGAGACTTTTCTAGGTCTTCATCTGTTGTTTCACCATCTGCATCCCAATCAGATTCAACGTAAATAGTTTTACATACATCATTAAAATCTTCTACCTTTAATATATAAACTCCATTTATAATTTGAGTACTAAGTGCTGCATCTATTGTGCCTTCATTTAAGGTATCATAGCAAAATTCAACCGAATCTCCAGGCTCATTAAAACAACCTCAAAATCACCTATATTAGTTTTTAAAATAAAAAGAATCTAATAGCTATTAGATCCTTAATATTCTTATGGCGTCCTGCAAAGGATTCGAACCTTTGACCCACGGCTTAGAAGGCCGTTGCTCTATCCAGCTGAGCTAGCAGGACATTTGATTTGTTCTTAACAGAACAAACCAATTATACCCCAAAATTAATAATTATTCAATATTTTTTAACACACTTTTTGTAATTTCATTACCATCTACCGTAAATATTACTTCTTTAACGTCATAATTATCCCTTACTGATAAAGCAATTGAATATATTACTTCCTCTAAAATACTCTTACTTGATGCATCATCAAATAAAAAATCGTTAAAGTTAAGTGTTAAAACATCATCTTTCAAATCATAATTAATTAGTTTGGTATTATAATTAAGAAAACTCATTAAGTTTGTCTCATAAATATGTGAAGAGGTTAATTCATCTACTATTATTTTTATTTTATCTCTGTTATCATTATTTATCTTGGTTACCGGAACGTAATAATATCCATTATTATTTTCATTTACAAAATAAATTGTTGTTTTATTAACGTTTTTATAACTCGTAACATCATAACTTTTATTAACACCATCTTTTCTTGACAATGGTAAATTAATTATTTTATTAGTTGCTGGATTTTTTTCTAAAAGTTTACCATCTATTTTTACGTATATATATTTAACATTATTAATGGTAGTTAAATTATAAGTTAATGCTTCTAATGACTTTTCAAACATCTCTTCGTTTAACTCTAATATATCACTTGAAACATCAACCATTAGGTTATAATTATCTATTACAACATCGTTTATTTTAGTATCAGATGGAATAATAGCTTTAAATCCATTGGGTATTTTTTGCTCATATTTACCACCGATTATTAAAAGTTCTACTAATCTTATTGCCATTTGTTTATCATCTTGTAACTCTTCCATATCAACTTTAGTCCTTGCTACAAACCCATCTTTATCAAGTAAAAAAACCTCTTTATTCGCGTTTAAATTACTTGTTTTAACAATCGCCTCATCCTCTAGGGAGTACTCTTTACTAACCGGAAATAAAAGAAGTAATAAAAATAATAAAAGCATTCCACTGGTTCTAAATATTCTATTATAAGCAAACTTTCTTAACATAATAATCCTCCTGTTAATAATATGAAAAAATCGCATTAAATATGCGATTTTATAAAGTAATCTCTTTTAATTTAATAAGTTCAATTACTGCACAAGCTCTTCCTTTTACTCCCAGTTTTTGCATTACATTTGATATGTGATTTCTAACGGTTTTTTCACTTATTTCAAGTTTTTTTGCAATTTCTTTAGTTGTTTTATTAGTTATAAGCAAATCAAAAATTTCTTTTTCTCTTTTAGTAAGTACTCGTTTTCCCATGATTTCCCCACTTTCTTATTAATAAGAGGTCTTTTAATATTTTTTCTATATTATTCTATGAGAAAACGCAAAAAATGGTACTTAGTTTTGAAATTTTACCGAAACATACATTTTAGTGTCATACTCATCATTTATTAATCTCATGATATCATTAGCTAGAGAATAATCATGATCTTTTTTCTTTACCGTTACGCTCACGTTATTGCCATCTATTTTTATAAACGAATCAAGTTTAAGTTCCTTTTTTAGTTTTTTTTCTAACTCTTCTTCTTTCGCTTTGATTTCATCTATTTGTTTAAGACCATCATAAGCGTTGTTTTTTTCTTCCGTAGAAGTTTCTTTGTTTGTTAATATCTCATTATATTCTGCCGCTAAAGCAGCTCGCTCTTCGTCTGATTCTACTTGTAAAGCAGTTAATACGTCAGACTGGGTAACGCTTGTTGTTTCTTTTTCTTCAACTTGCTTTTCTTCGGTATCGGTTTTAGTTGTGGTAGCGGTAGTTAAAAGTTCACTAGGCATTGTAATATAATACACACTCAATACTAATATTAAACTAAATAAAGTTAAAAACCATAATTTTTGTTTATTAATCATATTACCCTCCAAATCTTTCTACTTAAATATATGCATAATTCTAATTATAATTACAAAAAAAGAATCCTTAAGATTCTTTTTCACTATTTAATACCGCGTCCGCAAAAGGCATTATATCATTTATTTTCTTATCTAAATCCTTTTGTTTTTCGTCTAATTCTTTTTCCTTTTCATCAAGGTCTTTTTCAAACTTATCTAATTCATCTTTCTTTGATTTAGAACTTTCAATTAAATCATTAACGAATGCCTCATCTTCTTCTAACTTGTTTTTATCTTCATCATACTTACTTTTTCGTGCATCAATTTCTTCTAACCTTTTAGTTAAACGTCTAATCATTTCTTCAACCATTTCTCTTTCGTTAACATCTTGATCAGGTTGGTCAATTACTTCGTTTACGATTGGTTCTACTTTTACATAATTATCTTTTGCTTTTTCCTCTGGTGGCACTGATACCACTGGAGATTTAGCTATCTTAAGAATTTCTTCAACGTCATATGATCTTTTCGGTTCACTTTTTTCCTCTTCTTTTATTTCGATAGGCGCAATTGGTTCAATTTTGTTTTGCTCTACTTTATCAATTTCATTTTTTTCATCAATACTTTCGGTTGGTAATTCAACTTCTGGAATGTTTGGTATTTCAGGAACAACAGGAGTATTAAATTCATCAGCTGGTAAAGATATATTAGAAGAAAAATTATCGGATAAAGAGGAATTATTTACGCTTAAATCCTCACTTGATGTTAAAACTGCTTCTGGAACAGGATTAATCTCAGGCATAAAAGGTTTAACAGGAGTTTGATCTTTTTCTTCACTTCTCATGTATACATTAGCATCATCAAAATCAATCGCACCATTTAAAGCGCTTGATACTTCATTAACAAAATTATTTAAATATAAATCACTTATTTTTGATAATGATTTATTTATTAATTTATATACATCATTCTTATAGTTAGTTAATAAATTATTTAATGCATCATCCAGGTAATCAACATTGTTTTTAAGCATACCAGAAAAATCATTAACTATTTTTTCAACGTCATCATTTACACCATTTTGATTTAGAAAATCAACTCTTTTTATTTTAACAATTTCTAAATATTTATCATTTAATAAAGAATTTAAATTTTCCATAAAAGCATTTTTTTCATCAATTGACGTAATGGATGTATTTTCTATTTTATCATTTATTTTATCAACAAACTGTTCGTTAACCGTCTCAACGCTTCTTAAATCTTTAATTGCGTGTGATGAGATAACCCGCGATATAGGACTAACCAAATTTTCTTTGGAAGAAGCTAAAGTAGAAGAAAAATCTGCCGTATAATTTGATAAAGTTACCAAATCACCAACTAACGCAGTTGTTCTTTCATCAATTAATCCATCCAATTCTCGTAATATACCCCTATACTCATTATTATTTTCACTTATCCTGTCTAAAATACTATTTAACAACTTACTCATCTTCATTACCTCCTTCATTAGTAGAGTTTTTAATTTTACTTAAACCCTTTATAAGAGGTTTCATATTAAGAAAAATAACTTCTGTTTCTGATAGTTTTGAATTAAGTTCAACTTCTCTTGAATTAAGTTCTAACCTTCTTTGAGATAATTTATTTTCCCTTTCTATGTTCGCTTCAATGTTTTTATTAGTATCAGATAATGCTTTATCTACTTCTTGCTTTAAGCTTTCTAATTTACTTTCTTTTCTAGATAGTTTTTCTTCAGCCGTATTCAAACTTAAAATCACTTTATTAAATAAAGTCATATCATCATACTTATCAAATTTGTTTTCAGATGTCGCCTTAACTTCTTCATTATCATTTGAATCAGCTACAAAATCAAAGTCTTTTACATCTTGCATAATTTCTTCCCCTTTTTCTTCTAATTTTATTTCATTTTCTTTTGGTTTTACTACTTCTTGTTTTAACTCACTAGTTAAAATGTTTAAATATTTTAAATTGGCATCTTTTATCATTGCCTTTAAATCATCTTCAAGTTCTTTTCTTAAATCAGAAACCAAGTTCCTAACCGAACCTGCCAAAATAACATTTTCACTTATGTTTGGAGTTATTTTTTCATCAACGAAAAGTCTTAATTTGTTAATTATTTCCTCAAGGTTTAAATCTTCGGTCATATTAAGTTGGTTAGAACTTTTATTCGCTTCTAATTCTTTA
Source organism: uncultured bacterium (assembly GCA_949288335.1). Taxonomy (GTDB): domain Bacteria; phylum Bacillota_I; class Bacilli_A; order RF39; family UBA660; genus Aphodocola. The sequence continues at coordinate 10,247 of CASEJU010000051.1, forward strand.
ACGTAAGATTTGTTTAATTCATCCATCGTAATGTGACCATTAAAATAATCTTCGACAAACGAATCATTAGTAATTTGCAAAGCCAAGGAATCAATGAATAACTTTCTTTTAATTTTTTTAATAATCGGTGTTTTTATTATCTCTGATGATGTTTTTCTTAGGTTTTCTTCAGCATCTAAAACGTTTCCACCAATCATGTTTACCATTTCTTCCGCAAAACGATAAATCCTAGTATCTATTATTTCTTCCAAGGTTTTAGAAATGATTTCATCATTTAACGTACTACATTTTAACAATACGCTGTTTTTAATCCTTTCAATTGTCCCTATCACAACTAACCTCCTATCTTTCAACCCCAATTAATATGAGTTCATATACCTCATATTATAACTAATAACATTCTAACACAAAAAAAGATAAATTTAAACAATAAATTTACCTTTTTTGCTTTTTTTAGATTCTTTATTAATAAATATGTTATACAAAACCAGTACGCCAAAAGAAATCATTGATATTATAAGTCCTTGTCTCATTCCTTTAGGATAGTATATTAATTTTATATCGTGCGTACCTTTTTTTATGTCACAGCCCAAATATGTATCAGCGATAATTTTTGTCTTTACTTTTTTTCCATCAACGTAAATACTCCAACCATCATCATAACTAATCGTTGTAAATAAAGTTTTATCAGAATCTACGTTAATTTCACCAGCAATATAAGTATCATTATATTCTTTTACGTTTAACGAATTACTTTTTATGGAATCATAAAATTCTTCAAAAGCATCTTCGTTTAAGGTATATGCATAAAAGTATAAAACGCCTTCTTCTGCACCATCAAAGTTAATTTTAACGTTAACTTCTTTAGAATATTTTTTACCAATATCAAAAACATAATACTCATCAGAAGTAAGTGAATGATACACTCCATCAACTTCGATACTATTTATACCGTTAGCACCAACGTACAAATAAATGTTTTTTTGTAATTCATTATCAAGGGTTAGCGTAATTGAACTCTCACCTTGAGCTAATTTATAATCTAAATCCCCAATTAGATTATCTTTTTTCGTTGTAATACTTTTAATTTCAGATTTTTCACTTACCTTTACTTCTTCAAAAACATCATTTACACCGGTTGATGAAGTAACAAAGTTTTGCTGGTTTAAAAATGGTTTATAACTAACTAATGACCAATCTTTTATTTCATCATTAACCGCGTATGCAAAAGAAGTATCATATTTATATCTCATAAGGTTATGACTGTCTTTGGTTGAAATTAACTCATACATGTCATTATCTATGTAATCTCCCATTATGTATTTTATGTTATACATACTATTATAAACTGGAGTTTGATAATATCTATAATAATAACTGTTTATGTTGTTTCCCGCAAGACCCAACATTCTTTGCGTTTTAGCGGTGTTTTCATAGGCCATTGAAGTAAAAGTACTAACCGCCTTATAATCATACCAAGCGCCATCATTTAAAGTTAAGTAATCCGTTTTTTCCATTCTGTAAAGACCATTATCGTCTTTTTGAGCTACTTCTATTAAATCTTTATATGGCTTTTTATCACTCATAAAAGTTTTAATATCATGATTAATGTTCCAATTTGAATCGATTGCATACACACACTCAAAAGTAACTAATATTGAAAAAGGAATATATAAAAAACGTTTATTAAATTTCTTTCTAGAAATAATAACACATAAAACATAATACAAAATAAGGATAATAAAGCATATGATTACCGTTTTATCATTTATGTTCTCAAATCCTAGTTTTGATGAAAGTAAAAGTAATATACAAATAATTGCAAAAGATAATGTAAGTTTTATTAAGTTTAAGCCTTTAATATTAATGATGGAATAATAACCGATTACAATCATCACGAAAATATATATAAAAGAATAACGCCATGGCAAGTCATTTGGGATATGAAAAGCGTGCCAAATAAAATCAAAAGTAGTTATATTAAACGAAAAGAAGAAAAATAAAAGTGCAAAAGCTGATATTATTTTAAAACGAACGTTTATTTTTTTATTCATGAACAAAGTAATCATTAAAACAAGCGTAAGCATTCCAGGATAAACGTTTGGAAGTGGCAAAACATCACTTGCAAAAACCGTTCTAGAAACCCCCGTAAAATGGTTAAATAAATAATCCGAAATTGAAAATGAGGTTGATAAGATAGGAAACTCATCTCCCGTTGCCGAAATAGAAGTCATCGAATAAAAAAGTGGAAGTAATAAAAATGCTATAAGCCCAGCAGATAAGATGGATGATAAAGCAAACATAAGTCCTTTTTTAACTATGTTTTTAAACTTAAAGTTACCTTTGTAGATGAAAAGCCCAATAAAATAAACTACGCTAAACAAACAAATCATGTAACTTATAAAATAATTTGCAAATAGCATTAAAGCTAAACTTATTATGTAAAACATTGGTTTTTCTTCTTCAATTATTTTATTTATTCCAAGCATTATTAAAGGTAAGAACACCAAGCCATCAAGCCACATAATATTCCAATAATAAGCGCAAAAATATCCAGAAAAAGCGTATAAGCAACCAAATAAAGCAATTAATATACCATCTTTTTTAAACGTGCTTTTCAAATAATAAGCCATCGTAGATGCTGCAAATACTGCTTTTATTCCAATTATTATTGAAAAGGCCATTACTATGTTCTCTTTTTTGAACAAAAAAAGAATTAAGTTAAAAGGACTCGATAAATAATTTAAAAAGTTCCTGTAAAACGGAATACCTCCGCCGGTATTAAAAGAGTATAAAATAGATTCACCACTTTTAATACGATCATATAATTCGTTTAATAAAGGACCATATTGATGATAAAAATCAACATCTAACATAGAGTTATTACCAAATGGTGCTATTTTTTGAAGAATATAAATTAAAATTATAATAACGCTAGATAATCCAATGGTAAAAAAAAGCCATTTATTTTTTTTTATGTTTTCAAAAGTTCGTTTTTTCATATCATCACCATGTAAATAATAACATAAAAAGATAAAGGTAAGCAATCTTTTTTGCTCACCTTATTCTAATACGTTCTTTATTTCAGCTAGACCCTTTTTGTTATAAACACATAATTTATCATTAGTATCTACGGTTGCAAGCAATATGTCATTTAATGACTCATAACCTTTTATGCGTAGCTGCTTTTCTAACCAAGCTTTATCTTTATTAACCTTTTTTAAATTTTTTAAAAGAACCTTACCATCAATAATAACATTAGCACACAACCCATCATCACTAGGTTTTATCTTCATGTTTTTATTAGTAACCGGATTATACTCATCTTTTAATAAAAAGCTTACCTTCCCATTGGCTTCCATTAGTGCATATTTAATTTTACTAATGTCAAAATATCCGGCAATTCTAGCACTTTCTAAAAAATCATTTACGTCCATTTTAAGTCTTTTAAGGTTCTTATAAACGAATTTACCATCTTGTATAATTAACGTTGGACTTCCTATAAAAAACCTTCTTAACTTAATACTTTTTAAGGTAAGAATACCAACGATTGTTGCAACACCACCGAAAATCAATACCGATATAATTCCGTTCATTACTTGAGAATCTAAATTCATTGACATTTCAGCGGCAAAATTACCAATTGAAATACTTATAACATAATCAAATAAACTTAGTTCAGAAACTTGTTTTTTACCAATTATCTTGCTTATAAAAAATAAGGTTATAAGTGATAATAACGCACGAAAAGCAACTACACCAACTTCATACCAATCAGTACTTAAAAGATCATTAATCATAATTATCACCTGTTTATATAATAAACAATTATTGTTTTTATATACAAAAAGGATGTATAATTTTTAGTGTGTGTAAAGAGTAAAACTTTATATGCACTTTTTAAATAAAATAAAAGACATATAAGTTTAACCTTGATACAATGTAAGTGACAAAACTAACACGAAAGAAGGTACTTATATGTCTAATACAAATTATATTACAAATATTCTTAATTTAAAAGATAAAAATATATTTTTTAAAGAAAATTTTTACAAAGAAGAAAAGATTAAAGGTATTACCTATAAGATTTTCGAAGGTTATTTATCTTACAAACCTGTTTGTTGTTCTAAATGTGGTGTTGTATTTGATGATAACTTTGAAAAACACGGTTTTATTACTTCGAACATCAAAATTCCTAATGTCTCTGGTTTTAAAACTATTCTTAGATTACATAAACAAAGATATCTTTGTAAACATTGTAATAAAGCTTTTACTTTGTCTTCTAACATTGTTAATTTTGGTTGTTTTATTTCTAATAATACTAAACATCAAATTGCTTTAGATTTAACTAAAAAACGTTCCGAAGTTGATATCGCTAAAGATAATAGTGTTTCTGCTAATACCGTTGAAAGGGTTATGGATTCTTTTTATGATTCTCAAAAGTTATATAAAAATTATCTACCTAATGTATTATTATTTGATGAATTTAAATCTGTTAAATCTGCCAATGGTGCAATGAGTTTTCATTTATGTAATGGTATTACTGGTAAAACCATTGATATTGTTGAAGATAGAAAATTATTTAGTTTAGTTAAGTATTTTGGTAAGTACTCCCACAAGGCTTTAAACAACGTTAAATATATTGTTATTGATATGTATTCTCCTTATGTTTCTTTAATTAAAAAATTATTCCCCAATGCTAAAATTATTATTGATAATTTTTATTTAATTCAACTTATTTCTAGATCTTTAAATAAAACTAGAATTAGTATCATGAAAAAAGATAAGAAAAACTATAACAAACTTAAACGTTATTGGAAATTACTCTTGAAATCTAAAGATGAATTGGATTTTGAAAACTGGAAGAAATTTACTTGTTTTAATTCTTTCATGACTGAAAGTGATGTTGTTAATTATATTATTAATACTAATGATGAACTTAAACATACTAACCTTGTTTACCAAGAGTTACTTTCTTCTATTAAAAATAAAGACTTTAATGCTTTCTCTTTTATTTTAAATAATCATAATGAAAACATTTCTTTATATATGAAAACTTCTATTAATACTTTAATTTCATTCAAAGATAATATTTACAATACTTTTAATACTAATTATCATAATGGGTACATTGAAGGCAATAATAATTTTATTAAGGTTCTTAAACGTATCGCTTTTGGTTTTAGGTCTTTTATCAGGTTTAAAACTAGAATTCTTATTTGCAAAGGTCTTATTTCTATTAACAAAAAAATGGTCAATGCTTAACGCATTAACCATCTCTATATTTTTCACTTATTTTGTCTCTACACACACTATTTGACAATTATTCAAAAGGCCTATTTGCTGGCCCAAATTCATTGCATACAAGATTAGTTTTATCAGTTTTAAAACATACGTTTATTTTATTATATTTACCTATTTTAACTTCAATACTTTCGTCTTTTTTTGATAATTCAACTTCTTTTTGATTATCTAGTTTATATTTCATATAAGTTACGTTTGGACCGCAGTCAATCATGTCATTTTTTAATACGCATGAATTTACGTGATCATTATAAATCGTACTAACCAAATCATCAGAATTAAAACTTATCATAAAGGTTTTATAACCTAATACCGCAACTATTATGGTAACGATAAAAACAAACAAACAGACAAAAAGTGATTCTTTTTTTGTTTTATCATCAGCAAGTTTAGGCCTTCCAACCTTATTTTTTTCTTCTTTTTTTATCATAAATTATTCACCTTTTTAATTTACGTCTTTTCCTTTTTCTATTATAGTACTTTTTGATAACGTTTTAACATCATCCGTCCCATCAATCATATATTCGACGTTAAAATATATTACCCTAGTTACGTTGCTCGGTTCAAATAAAATGGTATCCGCCAAACTGCTAGCATCAAGTCCAACGTAACTACCAGAACCTATTTTATATGCTATTTTAGTTACACTGGCATTATCACAAGTTATGTCATACTTAGCCGAATTATGCTTAACATCCTTTAACTGCAAAGTACATTTCCCACTTGGAGCTTTAGTCGTTTTTTTAACCTTACTAATGGACTTGGTCTCATATTTAGTAATTTTACTATTATTAGGATAATAAACAACCTTAAAAGTTATTTTTTTCGCTAATTGTTCTTTAGAAAATCTAACCTCATCGCTTGATTTTTTCGTTAGTAATTTTTCATAGCTATCATTACCTATTTTATACTGTATTTCTTTTATCTTAGCATTATTACACTCAGTTACGTAAGAAACTCCATCATTTGTCTTTGAAAGTGATGTAAACGTACACTTTCCTTCCGCATTTTTTATTACTTTAACATTAAATTCTGCTTTTAAATCACTACCGTCCTCAGTTTTAGCGGTAATAATGGCATTTCCAACTGATATACCAACTACTTTACCATCCTCATCAACGCTTGCAATATTTTCATCGGAAGATTCATAGCTGATTTTTTTATTTGTAGCTGAAGCTGGTAAAACTGTTAAGTAAGCCTTCCTTGCCGTACCTACTTTTAAAGTAATATCTTTAATAAGCGGTTTTATTTCTTCAACAAGCACATTTTCTTTACTTTCGTTACGCAAGATGGAACCTTTTAAATCTAAATTTTTAAAACCAAATAAAGTTCCATATCCAAAAACAAGTAGCATAATAACAAACAAAAACGAAAAACTAGCAATAATAAGAGATTTCTTTTTAGTTTTTTTATCAGCAAGCCTTGGTCTTCCTACCTTATTTTTATTGTCTTCGTCAAACCCTAAATACTCTATTATGTCTTTTTTCATAACATCACTCCATATTATTACTATTACCTATTTAAATATTATCATTTAAAATATTCCCAGTAAATAAAAATATATACTATATGTAAAACTATTTTACATATTAAAAAAACAAGCTTATGTAAGCTTGTTAACCAGCTAGAAAATCAATTAATACCGGACCTAAAATAATAAGTAATATAAGTGGTATAAAAAATATTACTGAAAATATACTTATTTTATTTGGAATCTTATTTATTTCTGATTTAATATCCATTATTTGTTTATCTTTTAAAAAGTCTAATTGGTTATACATTGTCTCTATTATACTATTTCCAAATAAATTTGATTGTTCCATGTTTAAAATAATGTTATTAACCGTTAAACTAGGAATTCGTAAACTCATAAGAGATAATGCTTCGGTTAAAGATTTACCAAAGTTCACTTGTTTTAAAGTTTCTTTAAATTCACTTGAAATTTCTGAATCAATGTATTTACACGCCATTTTTATAGCGTTTTCCAAGTTTCTACCAGATTCTAAAGCAAGCGTTAAGACTTCAAAATAATAATATGCTTCACTATCTAACTTTCTTTCTCGTTTTTTTAACGGCTTATCAATCATGCTATAACCTACCAACCAGTACCATATAACCGTTACTATAGGAGATATTAAAGCACCATAATCAACGAATATAAAAATTATAACAAAAACCAAAAGTGATGAATAAAGCCTAAAGTTCATGAAGTATTCGGTACTAAATTTTTTAGAAACACCAAATTGATTTATCTTAGCATCTATTTTTTTTATATCTTTATCACGATAGATTCGGTTAATAAATGATTTTTTTTCTTTCATTAGCTAAACCTCACTTTCATGATCTTATTTACGATAAAAGCGTATAAACCATATACCAACAATATTATAAATAATAATATATTGCCAAGTGTGGTATTAATAAGCGGCATAAAATAGCTTGGGTTTAAAATGGTAATTATACCAACAAACACAAAAGGCATAACAAGAAGTATTTTACTTATCATGTTAGCAGAAGACGTAAGCGACTTCATTTCTTGCTTTAATTTTTGCTTATTAAACAGCATCTTTTCAATGGATGAAAATACCTTTATTATATTACCACCGGTTTTATTAAGTATCGAAAGTGAAGACGTAATATAATTAACTTCTTCTGAATCAACCCTTTTAGAAAACCTTTCGAAAACTACGTCCAATGACAATCCATAACTTATCTCCAAATGCATTTTCTTAAATTCCTGACTAATTGGTCCTTTTAATTCATGAGAAACTATCTCGATTGCTTGCATCGTACTTCTTCCTGATCTAAACGCGTTATTCATTATTATTATCGCGTTTAATAAATCTTGTTCTATTTGTTTTTTCTTTACGTAATCATAAAACTTAAAATATATGTCAATTAAGAAAAAACCAAAAAGTGAAGATACTAATATATCTAGTAAGCTTGGGAAAGTTCCTTCTATTATTCTTGCAAAAAATATAATAAAAACAAAAAGTAAGCATATGAAAATCTTATTACTAATAAAATCCATCGCAATCGTATTTTTTTCATTTTCATAAGTTATGTATTTGTTATATCTTAAAGAATATTTTTTTAAAAGCATCGATTTTTTAAGTATTTTACTTAGTTTCATAACTAATTTAGAATACTCATTTGATAAAAGGTCAAATAAAGATATGGAGTCATCTTTTATTGAATCAATACTATATTTTGATATTCTTTTTTCCAAACGCAAACTTTTATTATATATAATTAAATAAAATATAATAAAAGCAAGAATTATCATTATTATAGTTTGAATAATAAATACATTCATCATCTTCACCTTCTTACTTTTTAAAATTAAATATATCTTCTAAATCGTCGATACCTTTACTTTTTATCTTCTTATAAACGTTAGGCACTCTTTTTTTAAGATCAAACGCCCCGTCTACTTCTCCATTTTCAGTTAAACCAGTTTGTTTAAAACTAAAGATTTCTTTTAGTTCGATTACATCATCTTTAAACCCATCTACTTCACATATCGAAGTTACTTTTCTTCTTCCATCAGATAAACGAGAAATATTGATGACTAAATCTATAGCGTTTTCTATATACTCACGAATCGCTTTAACCGGTATTTCCATCCCCGCCATCAAAACCATTGTCTCAAGCCTGTTTAAGGCTTCTACCGGGCTGTTTGCATGCATCGTTGTAAGTGACCCATCGTGACCCGTGTTCATTGCTTGTAGCATGTCAAACGCTTCTTTACCACGAACCTCACCAACGATTATTCTATCCGGTCTCATACGAAGTGAATTAATAACTAAATCACGAATGGTAACCTCACCCGTTCCTTCGTAATTAGTAAGCCTTGTTTCAAGTCCAATTACGTGGGATTGGTGTAATCTTAACTCGGCCGCATCCTCGATTGTTATAATACGTTCATGATTACCAATGAACGAAGATAACGCATTTAGTAAAGTAGTTTTTCCAGCACCAGTACCACCGCATATTATGATGTTTAACTTGGCCCTTACCGCCGCGTCTAAAAACCTTGCCATGTATGGTGTCATGGTTCCTGTTCTTAAAAAATCATCAATCGTTTCCATGTCTCGTCTAAATTTTCTTATGGTAACAACAGGACCTTTTAATGATAAAGGAGGAATAACTGCATTTAGTCTTGAGCCATCTTCTAGCCTTGCATCTACCATTGGATTTGCGGTATCAATCGTTCTACCTAAAGGCTGAACAATTTTTTGAATGGTTCTTATGATATGCTCATCATTAATAAAAGATACGGAATCATCCTTACTTATTTGACCATCAATTTCAACGTACACCTCATTTTTACCATTTACCATTATTTCGGTAATGTTTGGGTCTTCTAAAAGCTCGGTTATCGGTCCATAACCATTTATTTCATTATCAATCAAGTTAAATATATGACTACGTTCTAGGTTGGTTAAATCATAACCTAAAAGAGCCTTATCTATCTCATCATTAATGTATTCATGAAGAAGTTTATTATCGGGGATTTTATCATCAATAAGGTTAGAGATTATGGTATTTCTTAAGTTGTCTAACAATTCTTTATCCTTGAATATATCATAATCTGCAACTGGCTTTAAAACTGCCTTTTCCTCTTTAACATCAAAGGCATCCATTAATTTAGGCATTCTTCTTCACCTCCGAACTTTTAGACTTTAACTCAAGCAAACTATTAGCAAGTTTGGTAAGTTTTATAATATCACCTTTTTTACTAGCTCTAATTTTTTTATTAAGGGTTAAAATTTCTCCATCAATAACGTACTTATCAATATCTTTTATATAAAATGATTTATCAATTGTATAATCAACGTTATGTTTTATTATGTTCTTAACGTCAAACAAAGAAAAATAATCCTTACCAGTGTCTTTAGACGAATTAAAAACCACTTTAAAGTTTTCGTTTTCGGTATCTTTAAAAATGGATATCATGCTTTTTGCATTTTTTAAATCAACCGGGTCATTAGTTATCATAAAAAGCGTGTTATCGCACTTATCAAGTGCCGTTAAAGTAACAGGATTAATATTATGTGACGTATCAATTAAAATAACGTCATATTTATAAATTGCCGAGGTAATGATTAACTCGATATACTTAGAATCTATTTTAAGGGCGTTTCTAGGATCTTTTGGACATGACAAAACATCAATTTTATCATTATACTTACACACGTAATCATAAATTTCATTGAAGCGGTTGTTACTCATGTCATCCGCTACGTTATATATGGTTTTTTCGTTATTAACGTTTAAACTAACGGCTATACCACCGCTGTTTAAATCAAGGTCCATAATTAAAACTTTCTTGTTCATTAAACTATAAATTCCGGCCAAATTAAGCGTAGTTGTTGTCTTACCAACACCACCTTTACACGAAAATACCGTAATTATTCTTGCTGCATCTTTTTTCATTAGTTCGCCCTCTTTTCTATTATTATTTTCTCATTTTCAATATAACCAACAAAAGAACTTTTTTCTTTATATATTTCTTTTCCAACAATTGAACCAAAAAAACCTTTCGTTGACTTAGAAATAGTTATTTCTATTCGTTTATTTTCTTCATCTATGTTTATTTTATAATCATCCACTTCAGAGTCATTTTGATAAATTAAATCAACCATGTTATTAAAAGGCTCTTCATCAACGTGTTTAAGACCATACCTTAAAACTTCTTTAGCAATATTATCTAATTTTCTTTGGTTATACTTAGCATAACAAACATCAACAACCAAAGTACCTATCATAATAAAAACAGGAATAAAAATCACAAAAATAGCCAAAGACTGCCCCTTATTTCCAAGTTTACTCATTTCTTACCACCCGAGATACACTAACGTTAAAAACATCATTTAATATATAAGATAAACCAGGTGTTATTGGCTTAATTTTTTTAGAAACATTAATCTTGGTATACTCTCCTGTTTCATCAATTTTAATCTTAACATCTTTATTATCCATTACCATGTTTATTTCTTCTAAAGTTTTTCCGGATTCATAAAGAGTTGTAATATCACTTGTTTTTCCTTCTAAATCACTTTTTAAAGATATTACTCTTCCAAAATCTATAATACAAAAAATAAGTATTAAAGTAACTGGTAAAATAATAATAAATTCAACTAACGCTTGCCCTTTTTTACTCTTCATAGCACCGCTCCTATTATCATCAATAATTATAGCAAAAAAGAATAAATAAAACAACGGAAATAAAAAAATAATGTAAAAACATTATTTTCTACCCTTAAATATCGTATACCCAACAAGCCCTACGATAATTACTAACATACCGATTATTATTACACCATTATTACTTTTACCCGATGCTTCTTTAACTATGGAAAGCGTCAAAAAATAATCAGAGCAATGATCTATATCAAAAGTAATATATCCATTTTTTACCAACAAATTCGTGTTTACCGTTTCAATTTCATTGGTTTGGTCATTGTAATAATAAAGGTTCAACCTATCGCCATCACTAAATTTAGTCGTTGGAATTTTTATTGTTGCAACACCTGGTAAATCCCCATGATAATTAAACGAAACATATTCTTTTTTCATGTTTTTGCTAATTAAACTGTTTATTTCATGTTTATTTGGAGATTTAAATTTTATTTTCATGTCAAACTCAAATTCATTTTGCTTAAACTCCGCTTTATCAAAGGACCATGAATAAGCAAACTCCCCATCTTTATCCTGAATGAACATAACCTTATCTTTTGTTTCAGTTCTTATTAATTTATCTGAGGCACTGATACTGCTTATGCCAACAAAAGAAAGGACTACTGCTAAGAAAATAACAAATATTTTTTTCATACACGTGCCTCCTTTTTAATTTACATAACTATAAAATACGTTATTATATTACTGATTGATATAATAAATATTGATGCAGTAAGATTATTAGATTTCCAGTAATAATTTGACAATACAAGCATAATAAAGAAATAACACAAAGAAGATAAAATATTATTTAACGTAAAACTAGTGTATGCAACATTAAAAAAGAAATAAAATAAAGCAGAAAAAATTATGAATAACCATTTTTTATCAATAACCTCTTTAATTGTTTTTCTAAAAACTATACCTTCTACAATTGGATAATATATAGCCGTTAACAAAAACAATATTATTGGCGAACTTTTATACATGGTTCTTAATGAATAATCATTTTCTGAAGTTTCTCTTATATCAAATATTAAAGTTAAAAGTAAATTAGTTACAATCGTAATTGCAAATATTATCAAAACATTTAATAATATACTTTTAACATATTTCCACTTGTTTTTATCAAAATCTTTAAAATCATTTACAAAACTTTTACGATAAATAAATATAATTGTTATTGCAAAGATAATTGATATAATAGCATTTGATAAATTAGCATTTAAAAACATTGATGATAAATATGGCAGCACAAAATATAATATTATAATTAATACCGCAATAACTGAATTTTTTGTTTGAACATTTTTCATATCTTACCTCTTTTCTACAATTATATTTTAACAAACATATCATTTAATTTCAACAAAAATAAAAAAGCCTGTAAACAGGCCTTTATGATATTTTAGAAGAATCTAAATAACCATTTCCACATAAATTGTTCCTCCCCTCTATCACATATTTTTACAACCTCTTTTGGATGTCAGTATGACATCCTCTTACACTTAAAATATATCACAATTAATAAGGAAAAACAATATACACTAATTAGACGTAAAATAAAATAAATAAAATATCAATTTTTATTATTTTTTCTTAAGATATAAAGGATTAATAATAGTAATATAACAATCATAACGATTATTATTAAGCCATTTTTATTAGAACTGTCACTAGCTTCTCTTACAATCGATAATGTATCCGCTATTACCACCTCGCAATACTTAAAAAACATTATATCATTAATAAAACATAATAAAATGTTAGATTTTTCTAATATAAAAAATAAAAATATATTTTATTTATTTTTATTTATCGTATAAATCATTAAAAATGCTATTATAGCTAACATTAGGATTATCAAAACACCAAGGTTTTGTTCACCTGAAATAGCTTCTCTAACTATCGATAAAACATCAATTTGCCACATTATATAATCACTCCTAACCTATGTTGCTTTTAAAAGCGGCTTTTTCATTATATCAGTATTTTAAATTTATAAAAATAGCAAAGTATCAATTATATATTTTTTAATAATTTACACATAAAAAAATGTAAAAAACTTTATATTAAACATTAATTAATATATAATTATACTGGTGATGGTTATGAAATCTTTAATAGTTTCAGATATACATGGTAATTATGATAATTTTAAAAAAGCAATCGATGAAAATTCATTTGATAAATTAATAGTGCTTGGTGATTTATTTAATTATGGCTTTTATTCAAGTGATTTAAAAGATAATAATATTATTAACTTATTACAAACATATAAAGATAAATTAATCTTAATAAGAGGAAATTGTGATAAATATATAAATTATGAAAAAACAAACTTATATGCCCATGATTTGATAACAATACTATTTAACCATCACGAGGTAACTTTAACTCATGGAGATAGATACTCAAAAGGATTTTTACCAAGTTATCATGGTGATATATTTATTCAAGGACATACTCATATACCATTATTATCAAAAGAAAGAAACATAATATACGTAAATCCCGGAAGTGTTGGTAACCCAAGAGGAGAATCTAGCGCCTCATACGTCATATTTGAAGATGATAAGATTACAATTAAAACGATAGGTAATAAAATAATAAAAGAAATGAAAATTTAAGCATTCATTTCTTTTATTTTTTCATATTCATCCTTAGTAATTGAATATGACAACAAATCGTTTCTAACACCATCAGAATCAACGTATCTTGCTCTTAAAGTACCTTCATATTTCATACCACACTTTTGCATCACTTTACCACTTGCGGGGTTTTCTGATAAGTGCTTCGCATTTATAACATAAGCATCACATTCATCAAATAAATATTTCATTACGGCGATTAAACACTCCGTTGCATAACCTTTGTTCCAGTATTTTTCACCATAACAATAACCTATTTCACACGCACCAAACTTTAAAAACTTTTTAGATACAACGTCAATTGATCCTATTATTTCTTTAGTATCCTTTATTTCGGCTACCCATTTATAAGTATCAATATCATTATATTTTTTTATCCATTCTTCTAATAAAGCCTTTGTTTCACTAACATCTTTATGAGGCTCCCACGTTACATATTTAGAAACGTTAGGATTACTAGCCCAGTTGTTATACATACAATTCGCGTCTTCTATTTTAAACTTTCTTAAAATTAATCTATTCGTTTCTAATTTTTTAGTTCCTTTATATACCAATTTAATTACCTCCTTTTAATTTATATATCTTTATTATTTTCATGTTTTTTACATCATCAAAAGTATTATTATCATATATTACGTTATCAATTACACACATCATATGATACCAATCGTTAACGTAAGCTAAAACCAAGTTAATACCATTTAAACTAATATCTTTTAATAACTTACCTTCAAAATTGTTATCTACTATAAAGTTATTTTTAAATAAATAACTTTCAAATACAGCCTCATCATTATAATTTATACCAAGCTCTTTTTTAATAATACTATAATCTTTATTTAATGCTTTAGAAATGCTTCTTATTACACACGTGCCTTTTTCATCTACCGGATTATAATAAATTACTTTCATATCATCAGTCCTTTATAATTATTTTATCTTGATATTCTTTTTTTTCTTCTAATTCTTTTTCAACGTTAATCCAGTATCTTCCAAGCAAAACATCATTATCATTTTCCTTTATCTTGTTTTCTAAAAAAGCATTAAAAGATAATATCGTCTTAACAGAAGCTATATTATCATCATAAGCCATAAGTAACGCATGTTTTATTCCTAAAGTTTTACATTTCATTAGACCTAAATATAAATTTATTTTGTTATAACCTTTTTTTCTTTCGGTAGGTCTTATACCATAACCTATGTGTCCTCCATTCATCAATATTGAATAATTTAATCTATGTCTTATATTAATCATTCCTATTATTTTATTATCATTTTCCCTAATAAGAAAATAAGTGCTTGAAGGAACCATATTAATATTTTCTTCTTTCATTTCTTCTAAATATGATAACCAATCTTCATAGTTTTTTTCTTTTATATAAAAATCTAACTTTCCACAGCCATTAATATTAGATCCATATTCTATATGTTCATTAACATATTCAATTGCATCTTGTTTTCTTTTTATACTAGGTTTTTCTAAATAAAATTTTTCCATTTATATCACCTTCTTTTGTAATCATCTTCTAATATTTCCATTAGGATAATATCATGATACTTGCCATCTAAAAAATATGCCTCATGCCTTGTTCCATATTCTTTAAAACCAACTTTTTTATAACAATTAATAGCTATTTTATTAAATGAAAATACTTCTAAATTAACGTTATGCATGTTTTGAAAACTATAAGCATAGTTTAATAGTAAACTTAAAGCATCAGCTCCATACCCTTTCGTTCTTTTACTCTCTTCCCCAATAAAAATTCCAATTGTTGCACGTCTATTTATTCTATCGATATTAAATAAAGAACAATTACCGAGAAGTTCATCAGTTTCTTTTTCTACTATTGCAAAGTTAACATCACCATTTTTACCAGCGTTTAAAATCCAATCTTTTTCTCGCTCTACACTTTGAATGTTAACGGTGTTACCTAAATTATCTGTTACACTTCTATCAGATAACCATTTAACGTATTTTTCTGCATCATCTGTGTGCATAACAGATAAATAAACTTTTTCTCCAACAAACTTTTTTACGTATTCCACCATAGTCACTTCCTTTATCTATAAATCATAAACATAAACGTTCTCTAGATAAATTTTATCTTTTATCACGAACTTACTTTCATCTATTATTTTACCTCCTATTTTTTTATAAAAATCATTGGCACTATTTTCTTTTAGCGTACTTATTATAACATGCTTATATTTATTTTTCAGCACGTCAAAAACATAGTTAACTATCTTTGTTCCAACACCTTTTCGTTTATAAGCATTATCAATATATAAAGCATATATTTCTGCATAGCTATCATCATAACCTTTTTTATTTATACCATACTTTGCAAAACCAATAACACTGCCATCTAATTCACAAACTATGTATTTATCAATATTTTCTATACATCTTTTAATAATTTTTTCGTCATTAAAATCAAGACCATCTAAATATTCATTTGGAAAAATATTTTTATACGTTTCTTTCCAACTAGTAATATTTATATATACAATCCTTTTAGCATCATTTATGTTTGCTTTTCTAATCACTTTAATCACCTTCTTTATAACAATATTTAATAATTAAAAAAACGAAGTCAAGCTAGTAAAATAATACTAGTGACTCCGCAGTAACTACGTGTAGGCTTTTTACCCTTTGAGGCTAGATATAAATCATACTCAAACTCACTTACTTGCTAATAAAATAGCAAATATGGTAATTTATGTCAAGTGTTTTTACTAAACATCATTATCATTTTAAATTAATAAGCCCATTAATTTTTTTAATTAATTCGTTTTTAATAATATCATCATTTATTAAAGTTATAGAAAAAGTTTTATAACCAATTCTATTTATAGAAGTTCCACAATGATATATTATTTTATTATCTAATATGAAATATCTATCATGAAAAGTATTATCATATATAACTCTTAAATTATCATACTGACAATTATATTTTTCTATGTCTGTTTTACTAAGTAAATTATTCTTTTTTGTTATTATTATAACTTTTACTTTTAAATTTTTTATGATGTCTAACATTGTTTTATCAGCATACGAATCAATTATAATTAGCTTACTTTTAGCACTTTTAAATATATCAAGTATTTTAGAATAAGCGTCATATATTTGACCATTAAAATATATATCATTAATCTTTTTCTTTTCTTCAAACTTACTAAAAGATTCTTGTAATAACTTAATTTCACTATCATGTCTTACTGTCATATCATTATAATATTTTTGATAAATTAAATTACTTGATATATACTTTCTCATCATGGCAAAAGCATCCATAATAGCTATGCTGGTTTTAATTGCGGTTTTTGATTTTAAAATGGTCGCAAGCATTGCAACTCCTTGTCCAGTAAATACTCTTATTGCATATCTTCTTCCACCATGATAACTTGAGGTCGCAAATTGCGACCTCAAGATTTCTAAACCAGAAGCATCTAATATCCAACTAAATCTTTCAGGAAATTTTTCTTTATTTCTTGATACAGCCTCATTGATTCTTTTTGTATCCACTTCATAAAGCCTTGCTAAATCACTATCTAACATTACTTGCTTACCATTTATTTCATATATTATATTTTCTATTTTTTCTTTTACTTCATACATGTTATCGCCTCTTTAAGAAAATATAATATATAACGAAACTTAAATTTTTTGTCGTAAGATGTTTCATATAAAAAAACTTATAAATAACTAGTAACAAACTTTATCTATAATATTTTTTACCCCACCATTTAGGTATTAATTCTTTTAATTTAACCATTTTAAAATTATCAATATCAACTAAAATTTCTATATCAAAACTATTTTTTGATAACTGCATCATAAACTCCATACAAGCACCGCATGGGAGCATAGGCTTTTTATCTTCACCTAAACACACAACTTTTTTTATTTCTGTTTCTCCTTCACAAATCATAGATACTATTGCACTACGCTCTGCACATAAGCCTAATGAACATGATGTATCTATACATATTCCCGAATAAATATTTCCTTTATCAGTTTTTATAGCTGCCGCAACACCACCATAACTTATAAATTCATCATCCTTAGATATTGATAATTTCTTTTCAGCTATATCAATTAATTCTTTCCATTCTTCACTCATACATATTACCTTTCTTATTACTATAATTGTACCAAATTTCTAACGAAAAGTCATTAAGCACAAAAAAAGTGATAGTGTTTCCAAAGTGTGGAGATTTAGAAAACAAACCTTTATAAACAAATAAAAAAGGTAAAAACCTAAAAAATGCTTTATAATTAAGTTGTTCAAAAATATAGAAAGCGAAGTTTTTACCAATGAAAATTATACCATTAATTAACGAAATTACTAATACTTTTAATCAAATTTTTAAAAATAACTTAACTCCTCTTAACTTAGAAAGTAAAATTAGAGATGTCGGCGATTTGTTTATATTGAAATTATATGAATCTTTTCTTAACTTTTTTGATGAACAATTTAAAAATAAAAAAGAACAAAAAAACGAATATAATATTAAACAAACTAGAAAAAGAACTTTAATAACCTCCGTCGGTGTTATAAACATTAATTCAACTTCTTATATTAATAAAAACACTAATGAATACTATGTCCCTTTAAGAGATATTCTTCATTTAAAACCTTATCAAAGACTAACTAATGAGGCAGAATACCAATTAATTAAATATTCTATGAAGGAAAATATGAGTCAGTCTGCTCGCCACGCTTTAAGAAATACAATTATATCTCGTAGTACTGTTTCTAAAAAAATTAAAGCTTTAAATGGCTCTATAAATGAAACTATTACTAAATCTAATAATCAACCTGATGTTTTATACATTGAAATGGACGAAATTCATGCCAACCTTCAACATGGTGGTAATAAAATTTACCCTTGTGCCATTGTTCATGAAGGTTATGAAGAAGACTTTGTTAAAAGAAAAAAACTTAAAAATATTCGTTATTTTGCAGATTCTGAATTATCTTACGAAGAACTTTGGGAAGTTATATTTGATTATGTTAATAGAAAATATGATATTGATAAATTTAAAGTAATTTTTGTTTCTGGTGATGGGGCTCCTGGTATTAAAAAATATACTAATTGTTTTCCTAACGCTAAATTCGTTTTAGACCCTTTTCATTATTTTGCAAAACATTTAGGTTACATATTTAAAAATGATATTGAACTTAAAAATATTGCTGATAATTATATTAGAAATAATATGTTAGAAGATTTCAAAACTCTTGTTAAATATCAAATTGACAAGTATCCCAAACAAGAAAAATATATGAAAAAACATATGAATTATATCCTTAATAATTTAGATGGCATTAAAAATCAAAATGATGAAGATTATAAAGTACATTGTTCTATGGAAGGACATGTTAATCAGGCTTTTGCAAGATACATTACATCTTCTCCTTATGGCTTTTCTAAACAAGGTTTAAGAAATAAATTAAAACTACTTGTTTATCATGCTAATAAACACGAACTAACAATAGAAGATTATTATAATTTAAAATATGGAAATAATTCTGTTGATGAAATAAATATTAATATTAAAAAAATAACCAACATAAAATATGATCAAAAACTATCTACTAATTATTCTAATAGAAATGATATTATAATTAATTGTTCTTTACCAATTTTTGATTTCAAAGATAATAACAATAAAATAAATGATATAAATAAAATTTTCTCTATTTAAAAAAAGAATAAATATTTGACTTATTTACTCTTCTTAGTATAAAATTAACTTAATTATATAGCTTTTTTGGTGTGAAATCTCCACACTTATTCTACACTAACATCTATTTCAATTTCTTTTATATTATAATCGTCATTAATAATACCTAAATTGAGTTCGTTAATAAATAAAATATATTTAGTTATTTTCTTATATTCTTTCTGGTTAAACCCATTTGATTTTTCATGAATTCAAATTTTTCTTTTGCCAATTTTTTAGATTTTTTAATTCCATTATTTAATATAGAATTCAATTCACTACTATTTATTATTTGATTATACTTTTTTTGAATTAACATAATATGTTCAGCTGTAATTTTTGCAACGTATTTTTTAAATTCACCATACCCTTTTCCAGAAAATTCATTTTCTAATTCAGAAATAGATTTATCACTTATTAGTGATGCAATATTCAATAAGTTTGAAATACCGGGTTTAGTTTCTTCATCAAATTTTATAATATTTTCGCTATCAGTTGTTGATTTCATGATTTTTTTAACTATTACTTGATAGGAATCAAACATGCTGATTACACCCTGAGGGCTTTCTTCTGATTTACTCATTTTTTTTGTTGGATCCTTTAAATCTTTTATTTTTGTAGCACAAGAATTTATTAATGGTTCTGGTAAAACAAATGTTTTACCATATTTATTATTAAATCTCTCCGCTATATTTCTTGCAAGTTCAACATGCTGCTTTTGATCAATACCTACAGGGACATAATCGGCATCCAAATATAATATATCTGCAGCCATTAAAATTGGATAAGTTAATAATCCAATAGAAAAATTAGAATTTTTTTTGCTTTTTTCTTTAAATTGGATCATTCTTGAAGCTTCTCCATAATAAGTTGTGCATTCTAATAACCATGAAATGCTTGGAATGAATTCATTTTCTGATTGTATATATATTGTGTTTTTCTTTGGATCAATACCGCAAGCAATATACATTGCAATAAATTTTTTAATTCTCTCATTTAATTCTATTGGATTTTGTGGTATTGTTAATGCATGCAAATCTGCAACAAACAAATACGAATCATATTTATCTTGCAATTCTACCATTTGTTTAATTGCACCCAAATAATTTCCCAAAGTTAAATCTCCAGTAGGTTTTAAACCAGTTAATACCTTTTTCATATCATCACTTCCTTATTAATATCAGTATATAATTATATAAGTTTATTGTCAAATAATAAATTTTAAAATTCTTTATTGCAATATTTAACAAAAAATAGAGAGCATATAATGTTAGCTCTCTAATTGTTATAATCTACAACCAGAATCATTATTCCAATGAGCCATTAAAGGAAGTTTTCTTTTAGGAGAATATAATCCTAGTAATATCTTCTTTTTAGTTTCCTTAGACATTCATATCACCTCCTTTCATAGATTTATAATTAATAAAATTATTAAAAATCAAATTATCATTTTCAATCAAAATTGGATATATTAATTTCATGCAATAATCATAAAATTCGAAAATATTTAATTCTAATTTTTTTACATTTTCTTCTGAAATCATTAACATTTTGTTTTCAATCTTTTTAATTGCATTAAAACAATTTTCAATAAAATAATAATTTATTTTATAAGAAATATAATATAATTTTTTATCAATTTTTTTTAAAAAAACTTTAAGTAATTGAAAAACATAGTTTTCTTTATGAATTACATTCTCATTATAATCAAAAATAACTTTCGGATTATATAAATTTATAAATAATCTATATATATTGCTTATAAAATCTCTACAATTTAACAAGGGTTTTAATTTGTTATATTTAATTTTTCTACTTGAGTCCAAATCAACTAATACAATATTTTTTTATAAAAAGAATATTGTATATTATTCCAACCACCAGAATGTATATATAAACCACAATTAGTAATTTTTTTATTTCACTATCATATTTAAATGCAATTCGCCTGATTAAACAAGATTTATCTTTAAAATTTAGATCAGTATCACGTTTAAATTCAGCAAAAAAACTTTCTTATAAAAATCAATATATGATAATGGCATTAACTCCTTTTGAAGTAATAAAATATTCATTCTATATGGAATAAAATCTTCACATAAAGCAATTGAAATTCCTAACTGCTCATTATTAAAAAACAAATTATTATATTTATATACATATAGCGGAATCAAAGTTGAGACATTATTATTATATAGAGTTTTAAAGTTGTTATATTTATTTATGGCTCTAGATAAAAGCAAGCCGCCATACGGGGCTACATCAGAAAAAACTAACTTTGAATTACCAAATTTATCAATCCAAAAATGAGGATCTTCTCTTTCAAATTCTTTTTGACCGGGAACAATGAAGTGATTATTTTCATCTATTGCCCCACACCCCTTTATTTTTACATAAGAATACTTTATATTATCAATGAATATTGGTTTAATCAATTTAAAATAGCAAGTTCTACCTTTATTAAAATATAGTCCACGCTTTTTTAAAGATATTATTTGCTTAATTATATTTAAATCTTCTGAAGCAATCTTTATATCAGAATTTTTAATCACTAATGTTACTTGCATTTGATATTAAAGGTAATATTTCCTCAACATAAAATTTAACTAATTCACAAGTGAACTCACTTATACCATACAAACTTCCAGTATCATAATATCCATCTGCTCTACAACCACCGCCACAATATTTAATGTATTTACAATTTTGACATTTTACATCCAAATCCATAACTTTTATATTTGAAAATTCAATCCATTTTTTATTATTTAAAATATCGTTAAAACTATCATTTAAAATATTACCATAGACTATATTCATTGAAGGACAAAATGATATATCCCCGTTCGGTCTTACAGTCAATGAACCTTGATATTCGCAAGGTTTAGATTCAAGTGTATAATACACTTGTTCAAATCCGTTTAAAAAACTTGATCTAAATAATTTGTTTATATCCAATATAAAGTCTGGCCTTTCCTTGATATATAATTCAATTAATTTCTTTAATATCTTAAATAGTTTTTTGTGATCTTTATAATTAAATTCATTAATTAATGCATTACCTGAATTAAAAATGAAATCTAATCTCCATCGATCAATTTTAATCTTTTTGAATAATTCATACATATTTAATAACTCATCTAAATTATAATTTGTTATCATTGTGTTTATTGTTACTACATATTCATTATTCAATAAATTTTTTACATTTTCTAATACCTTTTTATAGTCAATATTTCTCAATAATTTATGGGTTTCAAGACCATCTAAACTTATTCTAAACTCAATTATTAGATCTTTAATGTTATTTAAGCGTTGAATATTTTTTTTATTCAAAAGTAAACCATTAGTTAATATGTGTATTGGATATCTTTTAGAGTATTCTAAAATTTCAAATATATCATCTCTCATAAACGGCTCACCACCAGAAAAGCCTATATCATTACATCCAATTTCAATACTCTTATCTATAATTTTTTTTACTTGTTCAGTAGTTAAATCTTTTTTTTGATTATTTAAATATTCTATGTTATAACAATGTTTACAACGTAAATTACATTTATTTGTTAATTCAAAATGCAAAGCTAAAAATCTATTTTTATCCATGTTTTCCTCCTTATTAATTTAATTTAGTTTTTTATAAGAGCTCCCTATAAACTCATTTTCATTTTCTATTAAATTCCCTTATTCTTCTTTTCGCATACGTTGTGACTACTTTATCTTCCCAATCTTCTCTTGGTCCAAATGATAAATCATCTGTTATTATTCTTACTCTATCTTTGTTCTTAAGTGGTTTATCAACATCTACATACTCATCATTTACAATAGCAGCTACCATGGTGTTTCCTATGTCAGTGTGTATTTTATAAGCAAAATCTATTGGTGTTGCTCCTACTGGCAACTCAACTATTTCTCCTTTAGTTGTGTATACGTATATTTTGTTTGAAAATAATTCATTTTTTACTTGATAGACAAATTCTTTATTGTCTCCAAAAACCTTGTCCATTTCAACTAGTGATGTAAAAAACTGATATTTATCTTTTAGTTCTTGTTGCATCACTTCTCTTGCATTTCCCTTTTCAATATCCCAATATGTTGATAGTCCAAACGATGCCACTTTATCCATATCAAACGTTCTTATTTGTGTTTGTACTAATCTATCATCTGGTGCAAATACGGTTGTATGAAGTGATCTATACATATTTGTTTTTGGATTGCATATAAAGTCTTTAAACTTGCCATTTACCGGATTATATTTACTATGAACAAGTCTTAATGTTTGATAACAATTATTAATAGTATCAACCATTACTTTAAGAGCTAACAAATCATGTATGTCAGATATTTTTCCACCTTCATTTAACTTTTTATATATTCCATATATATTTTTTGTTCTAACTTTTATTTCATTTGGAATTGCTTCATCATCGAGCATATTTTGTATAGTTTGTAACATTTCTTTTAAGCATGATGCACTTTCTTCTTCAATTCTTGTTTTCTTTTCCCCAATCTTTTTATACATATCAGGTTTTAAATACCTAAGTGATAAATCCTCTAGTTCTTGTTTTATTCTATAAGTTCCTATGTAATATGCCATAGGAACAAATATCTCAAGTGTTTCTAGAGCATTTTCTTTTTGTTTAAACTCACTTTTGAACCCTAACGTTCTCATGTTATGAAGCCTATCAGCTAACTTTATTAAAATAATTCTAACATCATTTGTTATACTCGTTATTATTTTTCTTGTGTTAGCTAAATTCTGATCTTGCTTTGATGAAAAGTTCATCTTACTTATCTTTGTTACACCATCAACTAAGTTTGCAACATCACTGTTAAAATTCTCTGCAATTTCTTCTTTAGAAATATTAGTATCTTCTAATGTATCATGCAAAAGGCCCGCACATACCGTATCTGAATCCGCTCTTAATTCTGCTAATATGTAAGCTACATTTAACGGATGAATTATATAAGGTTCTCCACTTTGCCTTTGCTGTCCTTGATGAAGTGTGTTTGCTATGCTATATGCTTTTTTTATTTTTTCAACTTCATCTGGGTTGTATGATTTAATAATATCTATTAAATCATTAACATCTAAACTTTCTTTACTCATAAAACACCTCCTTTATATAACAAAAAGGCAGCAACTCATAAGGTCACAGGACCTTGAAAGTTACTGCCTTAAAGTTATTTAATTAAGAAGCAGAATAAGCATAAGAAAATTAAGCTAACGAATTTGCTAGCTAAAAATACTTTATTATTAGAAAGCAAGCTTTTATTTCTCATGCTACCAACTCCTTAAAATATTTTAAATATAAATTACTCTTTATTTTAAACGATGTCAAGTATTTTTTGACAATTTTTTCCATTTTTGTATTTTTTCTATCTATTTACAGTTTCATTCAAAATAATTTCTGCTTTCTTAACAAAATAATTTCCTTTTTCACATGGTAAATCATACTCGTTAAATTCATTTATCATATCTTTTATGTCTTCATATTTTTTATTTATGTACTCTGGTTCATCTTCCATTTCTATAAATATATATTTATTATTTACAAGCTGTACTACCAGCTCTGTTTTATCATTACAATAAACAAAACATTTATCATAAATCTTAAAAAGTGATTTATAACCAATTGCATTCATAAACTCAAGTGCTTTTTTAGTATCAAAAACCGGACACTTTATTTTACCTTGCTCTAATATATTAGCATTATCATCATACTTTTTATATTTATATAATAATTCTTTTTCAATTCCAACAATATCTCTTATTAAAATACACTTACTTAAAATTTCTAAATTTTTTAAATTTTTAATATTTACTTTACCATCAATTAAATAATCATCGTTTATCTCATATTCTTCTTTAATTATAAAACCTTTATCTTTTAATATTTTATCTAAAGTTTCATAATCACAAGTTACTTTTACAGTTATTTCTTTTTCTAATTTCATATTATAATCCTTTCATATATTTTAAATAATCCTTGTTACCTCTTTTAACAAACTTATTATTTCTATTTCTTAACTCATCCATAAGATTTAAAGCAACATTATATGCCATATCAAATTGTTTTTTACTAATATCCTTATTTTTATATGCATCTATTAATTCCTTTTCATCCGATAACGTTATATAACCACAGCATCCGTTCGCATTCTTAGTATGATATATAACATCCAAATATAAATCATCATAATAAATATCATCATCTATAATATTTATTTTATCAATAACATCAAAATAGTACTCTAGTATTTTTCCTTTATCATTTATAAACGCTCTTACGTTATAATTTAAATTAACTGGTGTATATTCTAATACAGCATAATTTTTATCTAATATTGTTACTTTCCTTCCATTAATAAAAGTTGTACACTCATCAGCCATTTTTGAAACGTATTTAATGGTAATGTAACTTCTTAACTTTTCATCATAAGTTTTAAATATCTTCTTTTCTTTAACCTCTTTCATATAAACATCATTTAATTTTTTTGTTTTCATAACAGCACCATTCCTTTTAATAAAGCGTATCATTTATTAATTACTCTTGTCAATTATGAACCCACCGATTGATATTTTTTCATGCCTAATTTAAATGCTAAAAAGCATGGTATTAAATATATAAACACAATTAATGGTGAAAATGCATAAAGTACATTATTACTTTTACCTATAAAGTACAAAAGCGGATAATAATTAACAAATGCATAAGGAATAATAAAAGTAAAAAATAATACGAATCCCTTTTTAAATACTCCAATTGGATACTGTGCCATGTGTTTGCCGCCATCAGTAAATAAGTTTCTTACCTCTAAACCTTGAATGGTTATAAAACAGTAAGACGCCGCAAGCATGAAAATTCCAAAAAAGATTACTACCGCACTTATTATCATAAGAATTAAAGTAACAACTTTTAATGGTGTTATAGTAACATCAAGGTTAACTAGTGCAATAACCATTACGATTAAAGCTTGGATAAGTCTTGATATTTTTATAAAATCAGCATCCGATGACAAAACCTGAATAATTATATTTTTAGGTCTTAATAAAAGCATATCAAAATCACCGGTAATTATTAGCCTATCAAACTTATCTATACCTCTTGCAAAAGTTTCACAAAAAGCATATCCAAACTGAATTATTGAAAAACAAAGTAAGACTTCATACAAAGTAAATCCTTTAATGTTATCAAACTTATCAAATAAAGCTAGAATGATAAAATAATATGAGAAGAAAACAATTATTTGTGATAAGAATGCTATTATAAATGATGCCTTATACTCTAGCATTGACTTTAAATGCATTGATAATGATTTTACGTATAGCTTCATGTTAACCTCCTTGAATAACAACTTTCTTAAGATTCTTTTTTAGGATAATAATTCCAATAAAGGCAATTATCAAAAACCAAATAATCTGAATTAACATTTGGTATAATCCATCACTAATCGATATGTTTCCAGAATATAATCTAAACGATAAATCACTTACGTATCTAAACGGAAGTATGTTTGCAATGACTTGTAAAAAGGCCGGGAAAAACGGTATTGGAATGACCCCTCCAGATAATATGTCCGCAAGTGCCATAAAAATATTTGTTACACCTTTTTCATTTAAAGTACTAAGTGTTAATACGTGATACAAAGTATTAATAGAAGTCATTAAAAGTACTCCAACAAATAAAGTTATTAAAAACATAATAAAACTTAAAAAGGATGCCGGAAGACTAAGACCATATGGATAAGGAAGTAAAAAGGCAATTATAATTACTGGTAAAAACCTTAATGTTGCATTTGACATTCTTTGGGCAATTATTTTAGAAAACCACATAAAATATATCTTTTTAGGTCTTAAAAGTTCGTAAGCAATATTACCATTTTTTATCATGTTAAAGATTTCATCATCCTTATAAAACATATAAGTAAGGGAAAATAAAGCTTGATTAAGCCAAAGGTAAGATACAAGTTCATTTACTTTCATAGGGCCGTTATTCGTACTTGATTCATAAAATGCTAAATAAACCATTATGTAGACAAACCCAAAGAAAAACTGTGTTGCTATTCCTGCTAAAGCTGCTTTTCGATACTGAAGTTGGGTCATAAACCTAAGTTTAAAATAAGATAAGTAAAACCTCATACGTTATACTCCTCATATAATTTAACGATTATGTTATCAATGTTTTCATTATCTATTTCAACGTCATCAATTGATATGTTTTTAGATATTAAGTTAAGAAAATCAGATATGTTTATTATTTTTGAATCTATCGTAAATTTATAACCATCAGTAGTCTTTTCTTTTTTTATGATGCCTTTGTTTTTTATGTTTATCTTATCTTTAGTAGTAACCGTTATGTATTTATTATTATCATACTTATTTTTAAGTGATTTTAAAGAGCCATCATACAAAACGGTACCCTTACCTATTAAAATAATTCTTTTAGCTAAAGCTTCTATATCAGACATATCATGAGTTGTTAATATAACCGTTGTTTTCTTTTCTTTGTTTAATTTCTTAATAAAGTCTCTTACTATTTGCTTTGATACCGCATCAAGCCCAATCGTTGGTTCATCTAAAAATAATATTTCTGGAGAATGTAGAAGTGATGCCGCAATCTCTAAACGCATTCTTTGTCCTAGACTTAATTGACGCACTGGTACGTTTATAAAATTTTTTAAGTTTAATTTTTCGATTAGTTCTTGTTTTGTTTTGTTAAACTTCTTTGTTGGGATATCATAAACATCTTTTAATAAATCAAAGGTGTCTTCTGCTGGAATATCCCACCAAAGCTGAGAACGCTGTCCAAATACAACTCCTATTTTTTTAACATACTCTTCTCTCTGGTTATACGGAACAAATCCTTTTACTTTACATGTGCCGCTAGTAGGAACTAAAATTCCACTTAGAATTTTAATCGTAGTAGATTTACCCGCTCCGTTAGGACCAATATAACCTACTATCTCTCCTTTATTAATCTTAAATGATACGTTTTTTATCGCATCAATTACTTTGTAGTCCCTTTTAAAAAAAGACCTAATGGCATTTTTTAATCCACTAGGCCTTTTGACTACCTTAAACTGCTTTGATATGTTATTAACATAGATGAATGACATTTTTTCACCTTCCTTTCTAACATAGCAAAAAAGCCAGATATTTCTATCCAGTGGGTATAAAATATATAACTTTCTTGCAAAAACGTCACTTAAAATATACTATAAA
>CASEJU010000052.1 GCA_949288335.1 uncultured bacterium
TATTATTCTATTATTTATGTAATTATCTGTATTAATAACAACATATTATAAAAATTCAAATTATACATATCATAACTATAAAAATTACGGTATATTACTAATAGCAACGGAAGATTATATGCACTCTTTCGTTATTGGAAAAAAGTTGTAGATAACTACGACACTCGCTCCATTTGAATACAACTTACGGACTGTAAAAAGTTCGTGAGTTTTTATTTTTTATAAAAGCAACATTATCTTTCTATTTATTATTACACTACCTAAAAAAATAATAAAGTATTTTATATCATTCTTTTAATGAAAAACGAACTAACTAATTATCTTGTTTCACACAGTTGTGAATATGAAAATAGACTGCAGTGTTGCAGTCTATTAAATTTATCCCTTAAAAAGTATTATAACAAATTAAATTTTATGTCCTATCCAACGCTGAAAACTTACTCATGTATGTTTTACCCTCTAATCATTAAAATTAAAATCTAAATACACATAATTACTCATGTCATAAGCTAAATTGTTTTCTATCAATTTCTTTGCAGTCTTACTGCATTTAGAAATTCTTTTACCATTAAATAATGGATTAATATACCTAACTTTTGCACCGTGATGTACGTAATAAACATTTTTAGGTTTTTCTCTTGATATTTTTACTTTTTTTGCACTTTTCCAAATATTAAATATGTTATTATATCTAGAATTTTCTATAATATTAATTACATCACTTTCTTTTAATTCATATAAATCTTTTCTAGATATTTTGTTTTCATTACTTAATCTTTTTAAAATATCTGCCAGTAACTGCATAGAATACCTAGTTCTATCTTCGCGATATATAACAGATAGTCTACTTGTAGCTTTTACAAAATTTACAGCTATTTTTTTAGTACTAAAACCCAGTTCTATTTCATTTTCTTCATTTGATTGAATCACTATATCATCATAAATTTCTTTAATACTTTCAAAATCTAGCAACTTATACGTAAACAAAGCATTTGAAAGAGAATACTCTAATCTGTCAGCCGATAATTTAGGTGTGTCATTATCAGCAATAGGATATAAATGATAATTATTTATTTCTGATATTTTAATATTATCTCTTTTTAATAATGTCATAATTTCTTTTGAATTTCTAATTATTTCTGTTGTTAAATCTTCGGTTGATTCTTGACCCATATAATCTCCATTTAAAAAATCCACACAATGCTTAAATACTGGTGTAGCTATGTCATGAAACAAACCAGATAAAGTCTGTTTTTTATCATGAGTAAAACGCCAAACAATTAAAGCAACGGCTACAGAATGATCTAAACTCGAAAAGAAAAAATTACTTTCAAATAAATCAGAATATATTGTACCACAAGTAACACTAATATATTGTTGTGATAATAATTCTTTTGTGTCTATATATTCATTTAGCCATTCTGGAAATTCTGGTGATAGAATACTAAAATATTCTTTTACTTCATTGCTAACAATATTATCATAGTATTTATTCATTTTTTGCATTCACCTTCTTTGACTTCATAGTTTCAGCGTCATCAACTATCAAAGACATTGATATAAAATATACTAGGGCATTAATAAAGTTCTTCATATCATTAATATCTCTGTCATCTTGAATTTTTACATAATGAGCTTCATCATTACCTATCCATTCAGATTTTTCAGCAAGTGTTTTTATCTTTGCATTATCAATGTAATCTTTTATGCATTTCATCATCCAAGTAGATTTTATTTCATCTGCCTTTTCAGGATTATTATAAATTGCAAAATCTTTTATTAAAAATTCCAATGCTTTTCTATAACCTAATCCAGCAATTTCATCTAAAGAAGACTCTTCTGCTTTTAATGCTTGATTATATACCTTAACAAATTGAGGAGATACTTTCTTAAGTTTGCCATCAAACTCTCTTTCTTTAAAATTAACAGGTGCTGAATGATTTAATTTTACCATATTATAATACTTTTCACTATACTCTTTTCTTCCATCTGATAGAGTTCTTGATACTTTTCGACATACTTCATATTCTGACACAATTAATGAATGACATCCATTACAATAATCAGCGACGGATAAAATTTCTTTTTCCTCTCTGGAATGCACAATTCCATATAAATTTTGTGGTGCTAATGCCTTTTTACAATTTGGACACTCCTCTATAGTTTCATAATTTACTGAAACAGTAGTACTATCATTTTTCCTATTAAAATTTTTATTTACATTCATAACTACCTCCAAGTGTTTTTGATAATAAAATTATAATATATTTAGACATTTTAAAGCAATATTAATAATTTTATAATCTTTAAAATTTTACTTATCTAAACTTCATATAAAAAATAAACCTACGGATGTTTTTTAGTCCGTAGGTTTAACTATTATTTTTTAATCCATTTCAACTATATATAACTTATTATCTTCTTTTATTATTATCATGTTAGCTTCGGTCTCATAACCAAAATCTTCTTTATAATCCCATGAAATAGTAACTTTATAAGCATCAACCGTCGTACCTGAAGCTGAAGATGTTTTTTTTCTAGATGAAGTTGTTTTAGCCTCCAAATCCTCAAGTAAGAAAGTAGTATTTTCAAGTTCAACCGAAGTTATTTCACTTACCTCTGGCAAATCTTGATTTCTGGTATCTGATTCTACTTCTAAATATCTATAGAAAGTACTTCTTGCTTCTTCTATAAAATTATCTCTCATACTTTCTTTTATAAAATCTGTACCTCCGATATCATTTTTAGATAACTTATTATCTAAAGTATAAAAATCAATAATGAATAGTTTTGCAATCTGCTTAGCATATGCTTCATAATCAACTTCTTTTTTAGATAAAATATTATCTAATTTTTCAAATTCATCCTTATAAAGCTTTGTCTCATTTTCCTTTAATTCATAACCATATTCAGGTATTGATTTAATTGTTTTAACTTCCTTTGGCTCATCATTTTTAAAATAACTGTATAAAAGAATACCAACAATAGCTAAAATAACAATGATAATCAAAGTAATCAGTATTTTCTTCACCTTATTTTTCTTCTTCATTTTTCTCTCCCGCTTCTAAGTCATAAACTATTATTGAATCTGATATTTCCAATAACTTATTCGCATATTCCTTATTACTCTCTATTTCTTCGTCATTAACAACACTATCTTTTAATAATAAATATTCGTCTTTTTGAGCATTATAATACATTTTATCGGTTACCCAGTTTCCGTTAGGAAATACAACTATGTTATTATCAGTGTTAAATATATCATGACCCAAAGCATATTTATAATCAAAATTTAACATGTTAGCAAGCGTTGGCATCGCATCATACATACCCATTACCTTATCTATTTTTTGATTAAGTATTTTATTTCCTTTACTATCTTTAGTCCATATTATAAATGGTACTTTTCTATTTAATTCATAATTATAATAATCAACATCAACGTACCTTGGATCATCCTTATCATACTGCTTTCCAGTTTCAAAATCATAATTATAAAAGTAAGAATATTCTTTTTTAGCTATTTTCGCATCATGATCACCATATATTACTAAAACCGTATTTTCAAGTAACCCGGCGGCATCCAACTCGTTTACAAAATCACCTATTGCAGCATCGGCATAATGTACTGATTTAAAATATCTTCCTAAGTCCGTTTCTTCCATGTATGGTAATGTTTTTTCTATAACGTTTCCGTTTTCATCTGTTTCGGTATATTTATAATCAACCGTATAATCTCCGTACTTATCTTCATCATCCCATGGAGTATGGTTAGTTAAAGTGATTAGTGTTACGTAATAATTATTATTATCTTCACTTATTTTTTTAATCTTTTTGGTAGCTTGTCTAAAGAATTCCTTATCAGATAGCCCCATTCCCATTATTTCATCTTCGTTTGAGTAATCAAAAGAATCCCTTGCGTAAAACTTATCATAGCCTAATGTTTCATGCATTACGTTACGATTCCAAAACGAAGCATTATTAGCATGCATACTTGCTGTATAATACCCTTTTTGCCTTAATAAATTAGGCATAGCTTCATAAGTTCTTTTCCAATAATTTACAAATACCGTACCAGTAGATGCCGGTAAAAGTGAAGTATTAAAAGTAAATTCCGTATCAGAAGAAGTTCCAACACTTACTTGTGGGTAGTAATTAGAAAAGAATAAGCCTTCACTAGCTAATCGGTTTAAATTAGGCGTTAACTCTTGATTATTAAACGATAACGTCATGTTTTGTGTCATCATACTTTCAGCATGAATTACTATTACGTTTTTTCCTTCGAATATATTGGTATATGCGTTTGTTTTATCATTGATAGTATCAGTCTTTTGTTTTTCCTCGTAGAACTCTCTTACTTGTTTTGAAGCATTATCATATCCAAACATACTTGAGAATTTAGATTGGGTACTTTTAATTGCATCGTTTACCTGATATACATATATACCAAATCGTTCAACTAAATACTC
The DNA here is from genome assembly GCA_949288335.1 of uncultured bacterium. Lineage (GTDB taxonomy): Bacteria > Bacillota_I > Bacilli_A > RF39 > UBA660 > Aphodocola. Next base: position 4,470 of record CASEJU010000052.1, read on the forward strand.
ACGATTCCACTGCTTTTTTAACCTTGAATAATCAGAAGATTCCATCATTGATATGGTTAAAAATACCATTATAGCAGCTAAAACAGCGGTATTTAAAAACCTTTTTTTAGAACGTTCGATTTTTTCTACCTTATCGTAGTACTTTTTCTTTTTTAATAAAATATGTACTAGCAATAACACGATTGGTGGAAATAATAAAATTATGTCTTTTAATTGAATTAGATTTGCTACTACGTTTCCATCCATTTCTCCTAAAAATGACGCCGTTGAAAGAAGTGAAAAAGATGCAAAAGATACATAATTTTCATAATATACAGCATTTATTATACAAGTTGCCGTCATAACTATGGTAAGTGGCATCAATACCCGGTATTGCTTTTTAGGTTTTAATAAATAAGCAAAGCATCCAACAACCAAAATAAAGGCCATATCAGATATCATTCCCTTAAAACTAAATAAGTTACCCATCGTAACTATTCTAAGTAGCCATGAATTAATTAAATTTATTAAAAAATAAGTAATAAATAATATATTAGTTTTTATGTATAAAACAATACTTATTTCTTTATATCTTTTAGTTATTTTAGAATATGTTCCTCTAAAAAAGTCTTTTACTTTCTTTTTCATAACAACCTCCTAAACATATTACTATGGCATTATAATTATATCACAAAAAAAAGCCTTTTAATCAAGACTTTTTATATTACCGGTTTTTTCATTATTAAACTTATACTGATTCATCGTCATACCAAACACAAAAATGTAACACATCCAGTATATCCATATCATTAATATTATTAAATTAGATAAATTACCATAAAACTTCGTATAATTAGCCCAGTGGGTAACATAAAACGAATAAACAAAAGTTGTTAAAACCCAAATAAACGTTGTTAATAAAGCCCCTTTATTAACACTACTACTAGGAATTGTTACGTTTGGTGCAATTGTATAAATAACTTTTATAGCAACAAATATCATAAAAAATACAAATGGCCACTTTAATATATTATATAAAAGTGTAACATAAGGTGATATTGATCCGTTTACTTCTGCTATATAAGCTATTATTCTACTTCCTACCGTTAAAACGCCAACCACCGATAAAACAAGTAATATAAGAATTACAAGCATTATGATTGCCTTAATCCTTGTTCTAAAAAAGTTTCTTTGTTTACCATTATATATTTGGGTTGATGCTATTATAATTGAATGAGTCGCTTTGGCAGCAATGTAAAATGCAGTTATAATAAAAACTATGTCTAACGTACCAACTTTTTGTTGTTCAAATATAGATAAAATAACCCCGGCAACTCCGCTTGGCAAATAATGATTTATAAAGCTAGTTACCGCATCAAAACTAAGCGAAAGTTTAGAAGCGAACATAACAAGCAAACTTACTAGCGGAATTACCGATAAAATTACAAAGAATGATATTTGTCCTGGTAATATAGACATTAACGGCGTATTCATTAATTCAATATTTTCTTTTATATGCCCCTTTATCTTTTCCTTACTCTTTTTCATTTTCACTACTTACCTTTACCAGACATTTCTTTGCTAGCTCTTATTTCAAGAACCGCTTCGTTTATAGCATCATCAATTGTTTTAATGTCATCTTCAATCATACTATAACCAAGGGTTGCCCCATATCCATATGGTAACTCACTTAATTCTTTATATAGCTTTCTCATGTAAGCCACAACCTTATTTTTTTCATAGCCTACCATGTATATCAAATATTCATTACCATCGGTTCTTATTATATCGCTTTGCTCAAGCTGGTTTCTAATTAAAATATTAGCAGCAAGTTTAATTAGTTTATCTCCTTCTTCATGTCCGTAAACATCGTTAACATGGCGTAAATTATTAAGATTAATCACTATTATTGATTGAGGATAAATCGCGTTAGCACCCCAACGTTTAAAGTTCTTATTTAAATAGTTACGGTTTTTCAAAGAAGTAAGTGGGTCAATGTACCTTATTGTTTCTTCTCTTTTGTTTTTCTTTTTAATTTTTATTTTTTTTCTTAAGAACAACCATGCTATAAAAAGCACTATGATTGCTAATAATGCATAAATATATCCATAACTTATTTCTTTTGAATCTTTATAATAATCCTTCCATGCAACGTTATACATTTGCTTATAGTTAATTAATTCCATATAGGTAGTAAACAAAGATTTAAAAGCACTATTTTCATTAGAATCTTTTATTATATATCCATATTCAAGGTTTTCTCTATCACTATATATAACTCGGTAATCGGATAACTTGCTGTCATTATACATTTCATACACGCTTTGATCCAATACCACAATGCTATCATCATTAATCTTATTTATTAAGTTTCCAATCTTATCATAAGTAGTTACTTTAGCGTCGCCTTCATCTTCTAAGAATTTGGCTAAAGTAGAGTTAGTTGTTATTACGTTTTTTCCTTTTAAAGATTTAACTGAATTTACAACTATATCAATTTTATCTTTATGAACTAATACAACGTACCTTTCATCATAAGGCGAAATCGTAGTAGTATAATCACCACTTAAACCAGAATAATTATAATAGTTTGGCGCTATGTCAACCTTGCCATTATTTAAGTCATTTTTTAAATCCTTAACTGAACGATACTTCTTTAAAGTAAACGAAGCACCAGATATCTCGCTAAAGGAATTTATATACGTACTATCAAGTCCGATAAGCTTATTATTTATTACGTTTGTATATGGTTCATTTTCTAGATATCCAAAAACGTATTTCTTACTTAAAAAGTCGGCCTTTGATTTTTCTGATATATTATTTTGGGTCATTAATAAGTTTATCAACGACTCATCATAAGTAGATTGTAAATCATTATTTTTATACTCTAAAAACTTTTTATTAACAATACTTACTAAACTCTTATCAATGTCTTTAGAAGTCCTTAAAACGTAAGCTTCCCTCATTTCGGTTATATTGTAAATAACATGATACTTATTTTCTAAAATAAATGCCTCATACCTCGTTTTTGGAACTGCTATATAATCTACTTCTGAATTTTTAATTGCGTTTTCAAGTTCTGAAACATTTTGATAAGGAGTGTAAGTTACTCCGTTTTCAGATGAAATATAATAACTTACATCCGCTAAATCATCAGATAAAAGCCCTATTTTTTTATTTCTTACCTCACCTGGTTCGGTTACCTTTTCATCCTCCCTACTTACAAGCACGTAATAATCTTTATAAAATACCATATCATCATCTTTTAAATCATCTATTTTATCGTGTTTTACAACCTCAAAATAAATATCATTTTCCTCTAAATCACCCGAGGCATCATAAGGTATTAAATTAAGTGATAATTCAGTAGATTCCTCAAACTTATTAATAAAATCAAAGAATACACCTTCACCTTCCATGCTAAATATAGGAATGTTATTGGCAACTGATATATTTATTACATCTTTTTTATTGTTTTCAATCCATCTTTTTTCAGTTAAATTTAAACTAGTATCCGTATTTGGCCCTTTACTAACGTTTATTAAAACAATTAAAATAACTATTAAAACTATAATCAATCCAGTAACTAACCATTTGTTACTTTTTTTCTTTCTCATCTTCTACCACCTCTTAAAGTACATCAAAACTAATTTCAGTTTTGCTTTTATGTTTATATCCCGTTACAGGATATTTAGTTACACCATCTTGCTTTTGTTCTGAATAAAAAGTAACATCATAATATCCTTTAATTTTCTCACTTAAAAAAGATAACATTTCATTAAACTTATTTTTCATATCATCAGTTGATACCCCTTCTTCAAAGGTAACAAAAAACTTTATTAATCTTCCTTTTATTTCTAATTTTACTTCTTTAACGCCCTCTATCTCTGATGATTTTGATTTTATTTTCTCTTTCTCATCATTAGAAATTTCATTTTGCTCTATATCTCTTAACCTAACTCCATAAGTTGCTTTTTCACTATTTGAATAAAACAATGATTTGTATAAAACAAGTAAAATAATTAATGCAATCAATACTATAACACCTATTCTTACTTGTTTTTTATGATTTTTTATAAATCTTTTAATCTTTGGTAGCATTAAATTCGCCTCCTATTACTAAAATATTATACTATAAAATATGTTTAATTTCTACTTTAATTAAAAAAATAAGATGCAAATTTCGCATCTTATCATTAATTTTTATTTTTAGTAAGTATAAATCCAATCAATCCTACTATTACGATTATCATTCCAACAATTAGGATTCCACCATTACTTTCTTTACCGGTTGCTGCTTCTTTAGCAATGGATAAAGTATACATAGAATCATAATATTTAATGGTCAACTTATCAAATAAACTCAAAGTTTTCGTAACGTCTTGTTCCAACTCAATTCCTCCTTAAAAAAGAAAAGTTTTTACTTCTCTTTCTTTTCTAGTTTTTGTACTGCTTCATTATTTCCTTTATTTAGTGTAAAAAATACCATGTAAGTTACGAACGTTTCTATTGTATTTGCTAGTAATAACCTCGGATCATATGATTGAATTATTGACATAGCAACACCCCCAGCTATAAAAGCAAAAAATGGAGTACATTTACTACTATTAGTTTTATTATAATGACTAAATAAGTAAATCAAAGCAATTATTAAAAGTGCGTCCGAAAAATAATTAACATAATTTATAGCTGGACCATAAGAATATATTTTTGAAAAATTAAACTCAACAGGTAATATTGTTATCATTATAATAGAAATTATAAATAGACCTGTAGAAATTATCGTCATTCTTTTTCTGTCTTTTTTGATAACTTTTTCCGACTTATTTTCCCTATTATATAAAACAACAAATATATAAAATATAAACGTTACCATCCAAGCTAATAAACATACCAAAAACAATCTTACAATAAATTCCATAAACAAAGTATTAGATTTTATGTTTACCGCCGCAACAGTACATATTATTTCGACTATCAAAGCGACTAAATTTACCTTAGCCAAAATCTTAAGCGTTTTGTTTGCAGTATCCTCTTTTTTATTTTTTTTCATAACAAAAATAAGCATTATAATATAAAATAAACTGCATATTGAAAAATAAATTGTATAATTCATAACACACCTCTTACTTTAAGTATAATACAAATTAATAGAAAAGAAAGTAAAAATAACATTTTTTTACTTTCTATTTACACTTATTAATGTTTTTTCCTTTTTACTTTAGTATTTTCTTTATATAAAAGGTCTGAAATATCTCCAGATAAACGTTCTCTATCAGATTTTAAACTAGCTGCTATTGGAACATCAGTAATTCTATAAACTTCTGTTAAACATTTAAACTCATCCGGAACATACTCTATAACTACATCATCTAAATTATCAACGTTAACGTTATCAAAAGGAATATAACATATTCTAAATTTATTATTACTATTTTTAGGTGCAACAGCATAAACATACTTAACATATGGACATTTATCAATCATTTCTTCGATTTCTAATGAAGATATTTTCTTTCCGTTTACATTAAATAAATCTTTCGTTCTTGACAATACCGTTAAATTACCGTTTTCATTTATATAGCCGTAATCTCCCAAATCGATTCCAAAATCATCCTTTTTTAAATCGATATCTTTATTTGCATACCCTATACTTGGGCTAACGGCAGAATAAATAACCTCTCCGTTTTGATTATATGATAATTCATTACCTTTTTCATCGACAATCTTAACATTATTACCAATTAAAGGAAATCCAGAAGTTCCACGTTCGTTGAATTTATGAGTATTAGTAGAAAAAGTAACTCCAAGTTCTGTTCCACCGGCACCTAAAATTGCAGTTTTTTCATAGCCTTGTCTTTTAAATGCTTCCTCTATTAATTCAATATGTTTTTTCGTGGCATTTTCAGCACCAAGTGAAATTAATTTATAATCACTCATATCGGTTTTCTTAAAATCAGGGCTTTCTATTACGTTATCATAAGAACGTGGAGGTAATGATACACCTTGACCTTTTTCTTTTACAATAGTACCCAATAGTTTTTTAGAATCAAAAGTTGGCAATAAATCGTTTACTAAACCATTAGATAATCCTAAATGCATAGTAAACTCACCATATGCTTTTCCACAAATAGGTATAACCTGTAAAAAACGCATTTGTTTTTCTAAGCCTACATCCAACTGTTCATACTGATGTGCCCTTGCATTTAAAGTATCATCAGTTAACATTACTGCCTTTGGAACACCCGTAGTTCCAGACGTATACTGTATTGACGAAAGCCTATCTTTTTTGTATTTTGCTCTTTCAAAATCAGTTTCTTTCAAACTTAAAAAATCTTTAAACAACTTAAAATCACTTTCTTTTGGGTTGTTTCCTTCTAATTTCCCTTTTAAATCCATAGCTTTTTTCATGATAGGAAGTGATTCAAACGGGCTTACTAAATAAGCATCGGTCAGCGTTGTTTTATTAGCTATTTTATCTAAATCTTTATACCTGCTATCTAAAACAAATGCATATTTAGAACCCATCATATTTATACATTCTTTTATTTTATCTGCGCTTTCAAGTGGAAAAATATTATTACATACTATAGCGTTCTCATCCATTGCACCAATTAAAAGCATAGTTTCAATGGTGTTAGGCAAACACAAAGCAACTGAATCTCCTGGTTTAATTCCTAACGTCTCAAGTTTTTTAGAATATTCAACTATTTTTTTATCATATTCACCATATGTTATTTTTTTTCCAAAATATTCTAAAGCAACTAAACTCGGATCAATGTTTTTACTTCTTATAAAATCATTTTTTGTCATTTCAGGAAACGGCTTTTTTAACTGTTCATCAGTATAATATCTATTCCATATTTTTTCTTCTGATGGTCTTCTATTTTTAGAAATTTGTTCCAGTTTACTTTCTAAATTTTTACAATCCTCTATTAAATAGGTAGAAGTTGATACAGAAAGAGAATTTCTAATTTCATCACTCATTATGCTAGGCAATCCTACATATACGTTTATACGTTCTTTTTTAGTGAAATCTATTATATTATCAATTTTTCTTGAATCAAATATAATAACATCATAACCTTTATTAATTAATTCATTTTTTACATTAATAAAGCTCATAACATCTTTATTAATTGCTATTTTCATTTTTACCATAACCTCCTTTATTTTTTCATTAATGAAAAAGAGTTTTGTTTGCAAACAAAACTCTAACTAGTATTGCCTGCACAAAATGTTTCTGTACAAGCAAACATTAACAAAAATTACGAGAATATCTTACCATAAACACATAATTTGTCAAGTTTTGCTAGCAAATATTTATATATTTTAAAGTTATTAATTAATTAATTATATTTTCAATATCTTCTTCTTTATATATATTAATTCCTAACTTTAAAGCCTTATCATATTTACTGCCCGGTTTATCTCCTACGATAACACCAGTAGTTTTTTTAGTAACGCTATTTGTTACTTTAGCCCCTTTATTCTCTAATATCTTTGTTAATTCTTCTCTTTTATATTTTTGTAAGGTACCAGTTAAAACGAAAGTCATTCCTTCTAGCTTATCATCTAAACCAGTATCTAAATATTCAAAATTTAAACCTATACTCTTTAATTCGTTTATCAAGGATAAGTTTTCTTCGTTACTTAAGTACTCTTTTACGCTTTTTGCAATGATAGCACCAATATCATTAACGTTTGTAAGTTCTTCCTCTGATGCCTTAATTAAATTATCTATTGTTTTGTACCTTTTGGCCAAAACCTTAGCTGTTTTTTTACCAACGTGTCTTATTCCCAGTGCAAAAAGTACTTTTTCTAAAGAATTGCTTTTAGAATTTTCTATACTTGAAAGCAAGTTATTAATGCTTTTTTCTCCAAATCCTTCAAGTTCCATTAATTCTTCTTTATGGTTATCTAAACGGTAAATATCAGATATATCTTTAATAAAGCCCATGTTGTAAAAATCTTCTATTATTCTTTCACCCAAACCATCTATATTCATAGTATCACGTGATGCAAAATGAATCAAGCCCTCAATTTTTCTAGCTGGACAAGAATTGTTTTTGCAAAAGTAGTTTGCGTCTTCCTTTACGAGCTTTGATCCACACATAGGACAATTTTCAATCATTTTAAAAGGTATTTCATCGCCCGTTCTTCTTTCTTTTTTTACCTCAACTACCTCTGGTATTACGTCACCAGCTTTTCTAATTGAGATTACATCTCCTACCCGAACATCTTTATCCAGGCAGTAATCCTCGTTATGAAGCGTAGCTTTAGATACAACTGAACCTGAAACATGAACTGGATCAAATATCGCGTTAGGAGTTATTTTACCCGTTCTACCAACGGTAAATTTTATTTCTTTTAACTTGGTTAATACTTCTTTTGCAGGAAATTTATACGCAATTCCCCACCTTGGTACCCTTTGGGTAAAACCTAGTTTTGCCTCATCTTCTAAGCTATTAACCTTTAAAACAACACCATCAATTTCAAATGGTAAATCATCTCTTTTTTCTCCTAAAGACTCAATATAACTTATTATTTCGTCAGTGTTTTTTGCAAGCCCATTTAATTTATAATTGGTTAAAAAACCTAGTTCTTTTAAAAACTTTAAAGCATCAGACTGCGTTTTTATTCCGTATTCATCCGGATTAGGAATAAAATATGCCATGAAGTCTAATCCTCTTTTAGCTGCTACGGAACTATCTAGTTGCCTAACAGATCCTGCCGCAGCATTTCTTGGGTTTGCAAATAAAGCTTCATTATTTTGCTTACGCTCTTCATTACATTTTTTAAATGATTTTTTACTCATGTATATCTCGCCACGAACCTCAATGTCTATTTCCTTATTAAGTTTTAAAGGAACGGACTTTATGGTCTTAACGTTATGGGTAATATCCTCTCCAATTATGCCGTCCCCACGGGTTGCTGCTCTAATTAAAATTCCTTTTTCATATATTAAAGAGCCAGATAGCCCATCCATTTTAGGCTCTAACGTGTACGTAGCATTAGGAGATGTTTTTCTTATTCTTTCATCAAATGATTCTATCTCATCTTCATTAAATATATCGTCAAAAGAAAGCATTGGACTTTTATGAGTTACTTTCTCAAACTTATCAACTACTTGTCCACCGACTTTGTTGGTTGGAGAGTTTTTTAATTTATATTCAGGATATTTTTTTTCTAAGTTTAACAGTTCTATATAATAATCATCATATTCTTGGTCAGTAATAGATGGATTATCATTTACGTAATACTCCATGCTAGCTTTATTTATTATATCAGTTAATTCTTTTATCCTTTTTTTTATATCCATGTTATCACCTAAGTTAATTATATCATAATTAACTATATTTTAGGTATTTTATAAAATGAAATGGTTAATATAGTTAAAATAATACATAAAGTTTTTTAATTCGTTTTTTTACATTTTAATATTTTTTTTATTGATTTTTTTAGTTTTGGAATAATTGTACTAAATATAACGTAAAGACATTTTTTACTATCTACATCAACCGCTATTTTACAATTTGCTTCTTTTTCAAAAGAAACAACTGATTGCGCTAAATATTCAATTTTGTTTGTTTCTATTTTTACATTACATCTTTTAAGCTTTAGCACTCTTTTATTAATTAGATAACATATATTTATTGCATCACTTATTACAGCCCCATCTACCTTATTTTTTTCTCTATCTAATTTTGCTGAATCTCTTGTTATATCATATATAAATTTAGCATTTTTTTCATACGAATATTTAAATAAGTTCTCTAGTTCACTAAAAAATGTTACTTTTTTTGTCACGTCAAAACCAATCATTATCTTGTTTTTAATTTTAGATTCAAAGACTAATTTTGCAGCTTCTGGATCATTATAAAAGTTAAATTCGGCATATGGTGTTATGTTCCCGGATTTTTTTGCTCCACCCATAATAATAATTTCTTTAATATTTTTTTCAAAATCTTTATCTTTTTGAATTGCTGTGGCTATATTTGAAAGGGGGCCTATTGCAACAATGCTTATTTTATTAGGGCTATCATTTACTTTTTTTATCATCCAGTCTACCGCGTTAGTTTTTTCGACTTGACCATTTACTTTTGGATATATAACGTCACTAAATCCATTATTACCATGAGCATTATCCTTTGTGTTAATCATAAAATCCTTTATTGGATTTTTACTACCCTCATATACTTTTACACAACCTAACTTATTAATCATATCCAGTGTTTTAAATATGTTCCTTTTAGCGTTTTCCATAGAAGTATTACCATTTACTAAAGTTATACCTTCTATTTTAAATTTGTTTGATAAAATTGCCAATTGTACTGCAATATAATCATCAGCCCCCATATCTGTATCAATTATTATCTTTTTCATTATATAACCTCTTTTAAACTAGGTATTGAATCTTGCGCGCCTTTTTTTGTAACCACTAACGAAGCCACTTTACTTGCAAACTTAACACTCTCATCTAATGTTTTATCGTTTGCTAAAGAAAGAGCTATACTTGCTATAAAACTATCACCAGCAGCAGTGGTATCTATTGCTTTTGATTTAATACTAGGATAAAATTTATAACTATTTTCATCTATTAAATAACTGCCCTTATCGCCTAAACTTACAACTACGTTTTTAACACCCGTTTTAATTAAACATCTAGCGGCATTAACAATCGATTTTTCATCCTTAATTGGTTTTCCCGTTAAAACTGACAGCTCCGTTTCATTTGGCTTCATTAAAAAGATATTACTTAAATCTAATTTTAGTAAATTTCTATTCGCGGGTGCTGGATCAATTATTATAATTTTATCTTTTGCTATTTCAATCACTTCTTTAATGGTTTTTAACGGTATTTCAAGTTGCATTAAAATTATATCCGCATTTTTTATTTCATTTTGATTTTTTAAAATAAAATCTTTATCCATGGCATAATTAGCACCGTGCATAATTGTTATTGCGTTTTCACCATCATGTGAAACATTAATAAATGCTTTACCAGTTTGCTCTTTATTATTTAAAATTATTTTTTTTACGTTTACGTTTACTTTTTTTAAACTATTTTTAATATTTTTACCATATTCATCGTTTCCAACCATTCCAAGCATCGAAACTTTTCCTCCTAATTTTCCTATGGTATACGCCTGGTTTGCACCTTTACCACCGTTGCTAACCTTTAAATTAGTGGCATTGACAGTTTCTCCCGGCTCTGGAATTTTTTCAACGTCAAACGAAAAGTCTATGTTTAAACTACCAATTACTAATATTTTTTTCATAACATCCTCCATTATTTTCATTATAACAATTTTTAATAAAAATATCAGTATTTATATGCATATTAAAAAAAATAGTTATCATAACTACTTTTCTTTTTTACTGCTGTTTTTTAATATTCCATGGCTTTCACGAACCTTATTTTCTATTTCTTGAGCAATCTTTGGATTATCCCTTAAAAATTGCTTAGCGTTTTCTTTCCCTTGACCTATTTTTTCCCCGTTATAAGAATACCAAGCACCACTTTTATCAACGATACCAATATCTGATGCCAAATCAAGGATTTCACCTTCCCTTGACACACCTTGCCCGTACATGATTTCAACCGCTGCCGTTTTAAACGGAGGCGCAACCTTGTTTTTTACAACTTTAACATTCGTCTTATTACCTATAACGTTATCGCCGTTTTTTATTTGTTCTCCTCGCCTTACGTCTAATCTTATGGTTGAATAAAACTTAAGTGCACGTCCACCAGGTGTAGTTTCTGGATTACCAAATAAAACGCCGACTTTTTCTCTTAACTGATTAATAAATATTGCTATTGTATTAGTCTTGTTAATGGTGCCAGATAACTTCCTTAAGGCTTGACTCATTAGTCTGGCTTGAAGACCAACGTGTGAATCACCCATTTCACCTTCTATTTCAGCCTGAGGCACAAGGGCTGCAACCGAATCTATTACAACTATATTAATTGCCTCACTTTTAACTAACGCATCACATATTTCTAATGCTTGTTCCCCAGTATCAGGTTGTGATAACAATAAATCATTTATATTAACGCCCAAATTCTTTGCATAAACCGGATCTAAAGCATGCTCTGCATCAATAAACGCAGCTTTTCCACCGGCTTTTTGTACCTCAGCTATCGCGTGAAGAGCAAACGTAGTTTTACCAGAAGATTCTGGTCCGTATATTTCTATTATTCTTCCTTTTGGGTAGCCTCCTACACCAAGGGCAATATCCAAAGTAAGCGAACCACTTGACACTACGTCTATCTCGTTATGGGACTCGTCTCCTAACTTCATGATTGATCCTTTACCAAACTGCTTTTCTATATCTTGAAGAACCTGCTCCAGCGTCTTATCGTTTTCAGTTTTTTTTACCATAAATATCCTCCCAATAATTAATTACAATAACATTATAATCCATCAAAAAAGAAAAATCAAGTGTTTTTTCGAACAAATGTTTGTACGTTTACAATTTGATTTTTCTACAAAATTCATTTTTTTGATAATACAAAAAACTATTTTTGTTTTACTTTATCTTCGATTTCTAATTTTTCTTCTTTTGAAAAAATTATATTTTTATTCATAACGTAATATTGAACTCCAGAAATAAGTGAGAAAACAGTTGCCAAAACAAGCAAGAAATTAGCTACGTCCAAATTAAATAATTCAAATGGTAAGTTATAACACAAGGTTAATACGATACCTAGCATTAAAAAGGTCGTTTTTACTTTACCACTTTTAATTGCAGCAACAACCTTACCCTTGCTTCCAGCAATCATTTTTATGGTATCAACAACGGTATCTCTAAATACTATTATAACGGTTATTACTGGTGATACCATGCCTTGTGCAGTTAATATAATTAAAGTAGAATTAACAAGCATTTTATCAGCGATTGCGTCGGTCATTTTTCCAAAGTCAGTTACCATGTTACGGCTTCTTGCGATGTGTCCATCAAGTGCGTCAGTAATTGATGCAATCGCAAATATACCCGCCGCAATAAAATATTTTATATCAACTGATATTGTTCCGATTAAAACCTTAGGAAACTCTATGTTGACCATGTAAAACGGAAATAATAAAAGAACTATTAAAACAACCGTTAAAAATATTCTTACCATTGTTATTCTGTTAGCTAAATTCATTTTTCCCCACCTCTTAATTCTCTAAATAACTTATAACGTTTTCTTCTTCTGTCTTAGGATTTATGTATTCGGTTACAACGATGTAACTTATTAAAAATATTAATAATAAAATAATTAACGCAACAATAATGGGAATTATCTTAGACTTTGGTTTATCATCCATCGTATAAGGAGATGCTATTTTCTTTTCTCCAGCTTTTTCTTTTTCCTTTTGTTTTGAAGCCTTTTCTATTTCAGCGATTGGAATTTTAGAGGTTTCTTCAAAAAAGTATTCGTTAAACTCATCCATTATCCGTTCTTCATCCAATCCTAAATATTTTGCATACCCTCTTATAAAGGATTTTAAATAAAAAACATCTTTAAAAACCTTTAAGTTACCTTCTTCAATATTTTCTATTTGTGAAGCCCTTAAGTTAAGATCTTCAGCTGCCTCTTCGATACTTACGCCGTGTTCTTCTCTTGCAGCCTTTAACTCTTCACCTATTTCCTTCAACTCAATTCACTCCTTTATTTAAAAATAATAGTTTTAATAAGCCACGTTCTGTACCGGTTAAACCGGTCGTAAACATTTATCTATGCTAAAATTAGCATCCCATACTCCGTTCGTTTCCTTCGTATGGGTTCCCCTACCAAATTTGGGTTTCTCACTCATGGGGTTTACCTCGTTCCACCTTCTTGGTTTCCCAAGAAAATCGTCACTATGGCACTTTATACCTAACGTAACCATATCACAAGGACTATAGGTTACTTCGGCGCCGTTAGGCCATCGCCTACCAAAGGTTATTTATTCCCTTTGCATGAACACTACGGTCAATCACAGAACACGTGTGAGCGTGGACTTTCCTCTACTTAAAACAAGCAGCGTTTACGTAAAAACTATTACTCATCTTTATCATATATATATTTTTCCAGTTGTGATAAACGTCTTAATATATCTACGTTCGTAATTTCTTTTTCGCTTTTTTTAACAATATCAATGTTTGCTTTTAGGTTTCTAAGCTCATGTTTTAAATCTAAGTTTTCCCTTGATAACTCTTTATTTTCATTTCTAAGTTCTTTTATTATGTTAATAAACTCAACATAATCTTTAATTATTTGATCAAGGTACTTATCAACCTCTTGAAGCCTATATCCCCTTGTGTCAATTTTAAAATCTTTATCATAGATATCTTGCGGCGACAAAGCTATTCTTCCGTTAAACATTATTTACCACCTCTGTAACATACATTATCTCAATTTTTTGCGAGTTTGTCAATTTACACATGCTTTATTATTTACTTTTCCTTATTTTACTTACGCACCTTATTAAATCATACGAAGAAACAGAAAAACTAAAAGTAACAAAACCTATGAAAAAACTTTCAAAACTAACGCCAAAAAACACGAAGTTAATGACTATACTAACTAAAAGAAGTATCCAAACAATATACTTACTAGGCACTTTAAAAGTCATTTTAATCGTGTTTCCTAAAATATTTAATATCAAACAAATGCATATAATATGAGGAAGTAAATCATAAATTCGTTTTATTTCTTGCAAACTAAACCACCTAATTAATTGTATGTGTGATAATTATGTTTTCTTCTACTTTTTTTACCTCTTCGATTAAGTCATCAATTAAAACAAACATTAAGCAAAAATCCATTATATCAGTCCTCCAAAAAGATAATATCACATTTAAAAAGTAGCTTTGTTATTTTCGACATTTCTTTTCATTATTTTATATAAAAAAAGCACTATTTGTAGTATAATTGTTTATGGTGATTAAATGATAAGCAAAAACATCCTATTGCAATTTAACAACAAAAATAAAACTAATTTTTCAAACCGAGGAATGAACCTTGAAAACGACATAAATTTAGCTAATGAATATTATAGAATTAATGATATAGCATACATATATAAAAAACCTACACCAATAAAATTAGTTGATGTAGATTATAAATTAGGAAAAATAAAAGAAGCGTATTTTAAAACCCCATCGACCACTGATTATAACGGAATATACAACGGAAAATACGTTGATTTTGAAGCAAAAGAAACCAACAGTAAAACATCATTTGCACTATCAAACATACATAAACATCAAATTGACCACTTGATAAACGTATCAAATAAAGGCGCCATATCATTTATTATAGTTAGGTTTAATAAACTTAATGAAAATTATTTTTTAAGTACTGAAAACCTAAAAGAATTTATTAAAAATAATAAAAGAAAATCAATTCCTATCGATTTTTTTAGAAGATATGGTACAATGATTAAAATAAAGTATAGTCCTAGAATAGACTATATAGAAGTAATTAACAATTTATACTTTGGAGGTAATAAATCATGATGAAAAAAAGAAGTAGTAAAGCAAACAAAATTGCAAACAACATAAGAAATAAAACAAACGAAGTAAGAAAAAAAGTTACGGCTGGTAAAAAAACAAAATCATCTAGCAAGATGAACAAAAGAAAAAAAATAGTTTTAAACGTTTTATTAGTTTGTGTTATTGCGGTTATCGCGATTGTATCAGTTTTCTTTGCTTACGTTATAATAAAAGCACCAAAGTTTGATCCAAATAACTTAAAATTTACCCAAATGTCAGAAATATATGATGCCGATGGTAATTTAATAACAAAAATGGGAAACGAAAACAGAACAGAAATAACTTACGATGAATTACCAGAGGTTTTAATTGACGCAATAATTGCAACCGAAGATTCCCGTTTTTTCCAACACAATGGATTTGACTTACCAAGGTTCGTAAAAGCTGGTATAGGTCAGGTTTTAGGACAAGATTCCGGTGGAGCTTCTACTCTTACCATGCAAATAGTTAAAAATAATTACACTTCTACCGTATCATCCGGTTTTGATGGAATCGTTAGGAAGTTCACTGATATATACCTTTCAATATTTAAGGTTGAAAGAAAATATACTAAAAAAGAAATAATTGAATTCTACGTTAACGACTCTTATTTAGGAAACGGAGCTTACGGAGTTGAACAAGCGTCACTAAACTACTTTGGAAAATCAGTTAGTGAACTTAACTTAGCCGAAGCTTCTTTCATAGCAGGTTTGTTCCAATCTCCTACTTATTATAATCCGTATAATTACCCAGAAAGAGCTGAAAAAAGAAGAAAAACAGTTTTATACCTAATGGAAAGACACGGATACATAACAAGTGAAGAAAGAAAAATTGCTGAAGCAAACCCAATTACCTCATACATAAAAACAACGCAAACAAACAACGCATACTCAGAATATCAAGGATACATCGATACCGTGGTTGAAGAACTTGAAGAAGAATATGACTTAAACCCATACACCACTCCACTTAAAATATACACGGCAATGAACCGAAGTAAACAAGACTTCGTAAACAAAGTAATGAATGGCGAGGCATGGACTTGGGAAAATGACCTTGTACAAGCAGGAATCGTTATGACCGAGTCAGATACCGGAGAAGTAATTGCGGTTGGTGCAGGAAGAAACAAAAACACGGAAAGATCATTTAATTATGCAACCATGACGAACAGACAAATAGGATCTACTGCAAAACCAATTTTTGATTACGGACCAGCCGTTGAATACTTGGGTTGGGGAACTGTAAATTACATAAAAGATGAACCATGGACGTATACCGGTGGACAAAAAATGAATAACTCAGACGGAGGATACAAAGGAATTCTTCCTATGTATCAAGCGCTTGGTTTATCTAGAAACGTAACTGCTTTAAAAACTTTCCAACAAGTATCAAACGAAGCAGGAAACGAAAAAATAAAAGAATTTGCAGAAAATCTTGGAATAACACCAGAAGTTGATAAAAATGGTAAAATTCATGAAGCCCATAGTATTGGATCATTTACTGGTTCAGAAAAAGATGATGAATCAAAAAACAGTCCAATGACCATGGCTGGTGCATACCAAGCATTTTCAAACGGAGGTTACTACATAAAACCTCATACCATAAAAAAATTCGTTTATAAAGAAACCGACGAAGTAGTTGAAACAAAAACAAATAAAACGCGGGTAATGAATGACTCAACGGCGTACATAATAAACTACGCATTAAGTTGGTCAGTAACCGATGGTCTTGCTAAAAGTGCTGCTAACATAGGAGGCGTTCAGGTTGCCGCTAAAACTGGTACTAGTAACTTTGATGAAGCAACAAGAAAAAAATATGGACTATCAAGTAGGGCCGTAAACGATTTATGGGTATGTGGATATACATCTAAATACACTCTTACCATGTGGTATGGTTATGATAAAATATACAAAGAGCATTATAGTACAACCTCTTCTTGGACAACACGTGATAGATTCTATAAGAACTTGGCGCAAAACCTATTTGATAAAGACGGTAGTACTTTTGAAGTACCATCTAGTATAGAAGAAGTTTACGTAGTTAAAAACTCAATGCCGCTTAAAAAGGCTTTATCAGGAGGAGTTTTAGGTTACTTTAGAAAAGGAACGGCACCAGAAGAAACAGGCTCTGAGACTCCAGAAGCTTTGCCAAGTGTTACTGGGGTAACAAGTAAAGTATCTGGTAATACCGTACAACTAAGTTGGAACGGAATTAGTGCAGAAGATTTAGTAAATCTAGAATTCGACGAAAGTTATGGTACCATTGGTTATGATATATACGTTAAAGATGGCCCCACTGGAAGTGAGACATACCTTGGAACAACAACTTCTACTTCATACACCAACACAACAAAATACGCAAACCCGGTTTACGTCATATACACCGCTTATTCAAACTATAAAACCAACCGAAGTAAAGGCGTGGAACACAGCGTATCAATAAGTGCTGACTTTGATGTAAAAATAAGCAATGAAACCATTAATCAAGGAGATAGTTGGAGTGATAACAAACCAATTATCGTACTTTATAACTCGGTAGACGTAACTGACCAAGCAACCATAACATTATTACCAAATTCTGATACGGTAAATACTGATGTTGCCGGAACCTATAAGTTACATTATAAAATAACTTATCAAGGAAGCAGTAAAACGGTATCAAGAACGGTTACCGTAAGGGCTAAAAACACAACTAGTACTACCTCATCTACCCAATTACAATAAAAAGATAACTCTTTTTGAAGTGATATGATAAAAGTAGACAAGGAGAAAAACACTCTAGTCTACTTTTTTCTATGCTATGATGATTGTAGGAGGATAAAA
>CASEJU010000053.1 GCA_949288335.1 uncultured bacterium
ACTCCTATTCAATACAAAGAAAAAATGCTTGGTATTTCTAATTTATAATCCCCCTCTATTGTCTACTTTTTCTTGACTAATGCAAAAAAACATTTTATATCAAACTAATTAGTTTTTAATAATTAAGTTAATCAATTAAAAAAAGCAATCCCATACCACAGGATTGCAAGTACTACTTCCAGCTAAATACTAACTAAGCTGGATACTGCTTACACTACGTCAGTTAAAACTTCAAACTGACAAGCCAATCATACCATAAAAAACAAAATTATACAATACATTATTCTAAATTTATATCATTATTTTTAAAATACTTATTTTCCATTAAAAGTTCATGAATTTCTTCTTCTGGGTTATTTAAATAAACCTCTTCTATTCTTTCTACCATGCACTTTTGAGATTCAATAATAGCATTAACCTTTTTGGCTGCTTTATCTAAATCATCATTTATTACTACGTAATTATACTTTGTTATTTCATTTATTTCTTTATATGCTTCTTTAAATCTTTTAATTATTTTCTCATCCGTTTCGGTTCCTCTGTTTTTTAATCTATACACCAAATCTTTCATGGTAGGAGGCATCAAAAATATAAACACGGCCTCAGGCACCTTATGCTTTATTTTTAAAGCTCCCTGCACTTCTATTACAAGTATTACGTCTACACCATTATTTAAATATTCATTTATCTTATCTTTTGGTGTTCCATAATAATTTCCGTTATAGACCGCATACTCTAAAAAATCTTGGTGCTTTACTTTTTCTTTAAAAGCGTCTTTCGTTATAAAAAAATAATTTATTCCATCTTCTTCTCCTTTCCTTGGACTTCTTGTAGTACAAGAAATTGATACCCAAAAGTTATTATTATACTCTTTTAACCTTTCACAAACAGAATCTTTTCCAGAACCTGAAGGCCCGGATAAAACTATTAAACTACCCTTCTTACTTGATTTTATAATTTCAGACATAAAATCCTCCCTTTAACAAAAAAAGACCGAATCGGTCTACTTACAAGTCCCCTCACCAGGTTTTGCACCTTTAACATAAGTTTCTCCAACCAGTTCACAAGAAGTTTTCGTTATTGAGTCCTTCAAATACCCACCAAACACTTTTATTAAACTAACCGCAATAACGGTTACTAATGCTATAATTAAAACATATTCTACTAAAGCTTGACCTTTTTTATTCAATTTTATCATTTTATACACCTCATATTATACTAACAATAGTTTATCATTTTACTGGTATCTTTGTCAATGGATAATGAATTTCATTCTTTTAATTTACACAAAATTATTTTAATGTTATTATTTTTATGGTGATTAAAATGAATACGTACAAAAACGTAAAAATAATAGAAGCGAAAGGCTTTTTTAATAGATTATTTGGCTTTAGTTTTAAAAAAAATATCAATTATGGCCTTTTGTTTAAAAGGTGCCGAAGCATTCATACCTTTTTCATGTTAGAAAAAATAGACGTAATCGCAACCGACAAAGATGATAACATATTAAAAACGTATAAAAGTGTTAACCCGGGAAAAATACTAATCGCCCCTAAAAATACGAAAAACATATATGAGTTACCAAAAGGAACCATATAATTTAAAAACATTTGGATGTAGACCAAATGTTTTATTTTGCTCTTGCCTTAACGTAATACCTTTGTTTACCACCTTTAGTACACGTAACAAGCGTTACTATTCGTTCGTTTTCATTATCTGGTTGTGCTAAATAAGAGGCATCATCAGCACTTGTTATTCCGTACTCATAAACGTAATACTTAATCGTTCTTCCGGATAAATCGGTTATTTCAACAACGTCATTATTAACTAATCTATTAATTTTTATAAAATAATTACCACGCATAAAATTATGACCACCGATTGCAACGTTACCAAACTCATTTAAGTTAGGACCAGACATTTTAACCAAAGCCGTGTTATAAGCTCCTTTTGTATTTTCCTTTAAAATCGGCTGATATAGATTTATTTTTCTTATTCTTATTTTACCTAACACGGTATATTTATACCCACCATAGTTAACTACGGCTTCTGTAACCTTATTATCTTCATCATTCTTACTTATTTCTTCATCCACTTTATCAATTATTCCGTTTGCAAGCTCTTGCCTTTTTCGCTCTCTAAAATTACTATATAAAAACATAGCAACCGCAACATAAAGCGAAATAATAATCAGAACTATAAAAGCGTTTAATACTTTTTCTTTGTTAATTTTACTAAAAAACTCTTTTAATTTCATGTTACACCTTTATGTATGGCTTTAATAAGTCATAACCGAAAAAATAAGTAAGTAAACCTAATACTATTAAAACAATTAAGGATACATAAACAAAGATCATAAATTTATCCTTCTTTTTTGGTAATTCTACGTTTTCCTTTTCAGAAACGTCTACCATGTCCATGTCGTTCATTAGCTATCCCCACTTTCTGCTTTGCTATTATCAACGTATATTAATTTACCATCATAATTATAATACTCATTTTTTACAATAATATAATTTTCGTGTGCCTCATAATCCATGTTAAAAGACGTTAAATTAATTTCTTTTTCATCCTCGGTAGTTATAATTACATCCTTTTCATCAGTTGCAACTTTAATAATCGGATAATCTTCATCAAACTTAACATCATTATACCTAACATTATTAAACTTTTTTCCGTTTTTATTATACAAAGTATATTTACTTCCGTTTTTTACGGCGTAAAAAACATTGTTTTTATTAACCGATGAAAGCTTTTTAACCTTAGAAGAAGCATCTTTTATCTCTTCGTTTTCAAAATCAATTATCACTTTACCATCAAGGTTTATAACACCATAACCGTCATTTGTTTTAGCAATTGCATCGCCATATGCATCAAATTCTTCCGCTTGAGTATAGTGAACATCATTTATTAAATTACCATCTTCGTTAAGGTATCCATAAGTACCATCTTCATATTTAACGATTGCCGCACCATTCTTATATGGTTTATATATCTCGAAATTAGCATCTATGGTTTTAAATACCTCACCATTTTTAACAAGCTTTATTTGTTTTGTGTTTCTTTTGTAATTATGTTCGTAATAAATAAATATTTTATCCCCATAAAAAGTCTCATCTAAAGAAAGGCCCTTTTTTATTTGCTCTAGGCTTTTGGTGCTTATATACTCATATTCATAAGACGTATTTATGGCCTTTAAAACGCCCGTTTCTACCGAATCAATAGATAAACTAGTATAACTTTCAGACTCCAATAAAACCTTGTTATCTTGTACGTAAAAGTACCTTTTACCTCCTGATTTTGTAACTTCGTAAAACACGTTGTTTTCAAACGGGGTAATCTCATTTAAAGTAGGAGAAGAAACCGTAGTACCATCGGTTAAATTAACTATCTGTGAAGATGAGTTAACCGTTACAACAGCATATCTTTGATAATCATCATTTGTTACTTTACAAGGATTTACAACTATTCTTTTTTCTTGTTCATCCGTTAACTTATACTTAAAAATTTCTTTTCCATCTTCGTTTATTAATCCAACTGAGTTTCCGTTTATATATGTAAATACCCCGTTGTTATATGAAATAGAATCATAATTAAATGGCGTTTTCTCTTTTAAATTAGAGTTTAATATACCATATTTTAAACCCTTTTTAGTGGTCTTGGAAGCGATTATATCATTTTTAGCTCGAAACAAAGAAAAATATTCACCAGTTGAAACAACTTCCTTTCCCCCTTTATCAATAATTAAAGGAAAGTTTGAAGAGTCCTTTACTATCGCGTATCCTTTTATAAATTCTTCTCCATAAGAGTATTTTGGATTAACTATTTTATCCCCAGTAAAATCAATGTAACCATACTTGTCATTTTGAACTATTCTAATCGGCTGATTATTACTTGCATAAACCCGCAAACTATTTAAGGTATCACCGGTTTTATTTATAAAAAACTCGAACCCAACAAGCATTAATATCACAACGTATAACATTGATTTTTTAACTATTTTTCTTGTTTTTGCACTCTTAATATTAAAATCTTTAATAGAAGGTTTATATTCATCTAACTTTTCTTTAGAACCATTTATTTCAATTTTCCCGTTATTATTTTCATTCGTTTCAAGTAATTTTTCTAAAGCTTTATCCTCTTCATCATTTTTCTTGTCTTGCTTAATGTCAATAAAGTCAAGCATTTCATCTATTTCGTTTGAAACCTTTAAATCAGCTTCAAAATCAAGCATCTCAACCGTCTCATCCAAGGAAGGCTTAGAATCGTTAAAGTCCAGAGTTTCTATTTCTTCTTTTTCATCCTTATTTTTCATTAAAGCCCTCCTTTCCTATCTAACATAATTTTATAATAAAAAAAAGTAAAGTGCAAGGTGATTTACGATAAGTGTAAAGAATTAAAATAAAAAAGAAGCTTATATAAGCTCCTTTAAAAACATTAGTCGGCTTGTACGTAATTTATCGTTGCGTTAGCGTTTTCGAAAATGGTCATTTGAGTGTCAAATACTTCGGTTGCTTCTTCGTTATATTCTACGACTATTTTAGCGTGTTTAGTATCACCTTGATTTAAGGTATCATTTTGATTTATCGGAGTATCATCATCATAATATATACCATAAGTTATTTTATCACTTAAAGCTTCCGAACCTTCTTTTAAAGCAAAGTTAGTAAAGCTACTTATCTTAGCGTTAATCGTTCCATCGTTTACTATGTCAAACGTATAAACTATCTTATCGCCAGGTTTCATAACGCTTACGTCCAACCCAGTTATCGATGTATCATTTAAATTTGGTGTAGCATTTTCCTTAGCAGTACCAGTTATTTGAGCTTCTCCTAAATTAGCGAAATGAATGCTCCATTCTGCCGTGTTTACACGAGCAGTACCCGATATTGTTAATTGTTGTGATAACGCTGCAAACGCAACCGTAAGACCTAAAACCGCAACTATTAAAGCAACTAAACTTAATGTTTTTATTTTTCTTTCTTTTTCCATTTTACTTCTCCTTTTTAAATCATTTTTTAATATCTTATAGTATTATTATAACTAGTATTTTATTAATCATACTCATATGATATCAACATCTTTATATTAACAAATAACATTTACAAAATCAATAAAATATTTTTTTTATGAAAACAAAACGTAAAGAAAAAGAATAGATAACTATTCTTTAAATTCAAAAATCAAGTCCATTATTTGCACTTTATCACCATATTTAGCACCCATTTTTAATAACTCTTCGTCTATTCCCATGCTTCTTAATTTCCTTGCAAAACGAATGGCACCCTCGTCCGTAAACTTAGTCATTTTAAAGAGTTTTTCAACTTCTTTTCCCTTAACCACATAAATGTCGTTATCACGGGTTATGGTAAACGGTTTTTCTTTTTTGAATTTGTATAAAACATGTGATTCAAATGAATCATCAGAAAACAATGGCTCTTGTTTTATTTTATCTAGTTCATCGGCGATAGCTACCAAAACCTTATCCAAACCCGCGCTTGTAATTGCACTTACCTCATAAATTGGTACGTTATACTTTTTCTTAAACCTAGCTAAGTTTTCTTTAGCACTTTCTATATCCATCTTATTGGCGATTATAATTTGAGGCTTTTTAATTAGTTTTTCATCAAAATCCTTTAACTCCTTATTTATAATCTCATAATCTTCTATAGGATCTCTTCCTTCCGTTGATGCCATGTCCAAAACGTGTGCAATAACCCGCGTTCTTTCAACGTGCTTTAAAAACTTATCACCAAGTCCTTCCCCAAGGGAAGCTCCTTTAATCAAACCAGGAAGATCTGCCGCAACAAAAGTTCTTCCATCAATCGTTTTTACAACGCCTAAATTTGGATTAATGGTTGTAAAATGATACGCTGCTATCTTAGGCTTTGATTTAGATATTTTAGACAAAATGGTAGATTTCCCAACGGATGGCATACCAACAAAACCAACGTCAGCAAGTAAACGTAATTCTATTTTAAGGTTCTTTTCCTCTCCTGGTTCTCCTTTTTCAGAAAAGTTTGGTGCGGGATTAGTTGCCGTTGCAAACGCCGTATTACCTCGCCCACCGCGACCTCCTTTAGCGACTACTACCGAATCGTCTTTCTTTGTTAAATCAGCGATTATTAAACCAGTGTCCAAATCCTTTATCGTTGTTCCAAGAGGAACTTTTATAACTATGTCAGAAGCACTTTTTCCGTTTTTATTTTTACCAGATCCATTAGCACCCTTTGGTGCTTTTATAAGTTTGTTATACCTTAAGTCAAGTAGCGTTCTAAGTCCTAAATCAGTTTTAAATATAACGCTTGCCCCATGACCTCCATTACCACCGAAAGGTCCTCCATCTGGTATGTATTTTTCTCTTCTAAAAGCGGTACATCCATCTCCGCCGTTACCCGCTTTAACTTTTATTATAACCTCATCTACGAACATAATAATCACCTCTTACATTAATAATTTATTTTTTTATCTTATTAATTGATCTTAAAATATTTTCTTTGGCACCATAATAAACAACGTTCTTTTCATCGTTTAATGGCCTTTCTATTTTTCTTATAAACAGCTTAATTTCATCATCACTTAATTTTCTATAAAAACCCGATACTTTATCTTTGTTTATCTTACCTATTCCATTAAAAAAATCAAGAGCATCTAAATCCGCATAAAAAATCACGTCAGCGATTTGGGTTAAAAAAATTATTTTTTTACTACTTTTTTCAAGTAATAAAACGTCACCTAATTCATAACCACTTAAATCAATGTTTCTTAATCTGTTAAGCTTTGGATCAATAAAATCAATAACTTTATAATTATCATCATCTTTAGATACCCTTATTATATTATCGGCATCAATAGCATATTTTCTTCCCATCATATAAATGTATCTTTTACTTTTATCATTTAATAGAAGTTTTGTTATTATAATTTCTTTTTTATCCGTTTTAAGTACGACGTATAAATCATTATTATCATTTAACAAAACGCTACCTACTTTTAAAGGATATGAAAATAAATCATAATCAACCTTATCAAGTGTTTTACAGTATTTGTTTAATTTTTTTATTAATTCTTCATAATTTTTAATTGGCATATGATATGAAAAATACTTAAAATCATCCTTATTTATTTGGTATAACTTATCACACTGACAGTAAGCGATAATATCTTTTTTATCATTATGATATTTATAATACCTATTATCGTCTTTGTACTTACTAGACGTAGTTTCCATTATGGCATACAAGGTATTACAATTTCTTCCAACCACTATAAACGGCCTATATAAATGAGATAAATCTTTACTATTATAACCTGGCGTTTTTGCAACAATAACCATCATGGGCTCTATTTGTTCAAATTCTTTTTTGTTTTTTTCATAAAAACCAGTATCTTTAAAACTAGTTTCATCCAAATTAGTTTCATTACTTTTTGGACTTTCGTCTTGATATATTAAAATTGAGTTTTTACTTTTTTTCTTAAGATGTTTTTTCAAAAACCCAAATAACACTTTTTTTAAATTCATTTAATACCCCACACAACAATAGTTAAATAAAAAGTATAATTTACCCTTTAAAAGAAGCATCCAAATAATATATTTGCCTTTTTTCTTTAAAATATTGCTTTTCAAAATCAGTCATTACGTTTTTTATTTTTCTCTCATCGTTATGTAAATCCAAACTAACCTTATCAAAACAATACCAGTAATTACTTAAACTCTCTAAGGCAGAAGAAAATAATATTTTATTGTCCGTTTTTAATATAATATGTTTATTTTTCTTAAATATCCTGTCGTATAACCTTAAATAACTTTCACTGGTAAACCTTTTTTTCTCGTCTTGCTTCTTTGGCCAAGGTTCCGAAAAAGTTAAATAAATGGTATTTATTTCTTTTCCAAAAAAATTAATTATATCCTTAGCATCAGCACATATCATTTTAAGGTTATTAAGTTTTTTATCACTAGCGTTTTTTAAAGCTGTTGCGATTTGTGATTTATCTATTTCAAGTCCAATATAATTTACGTTTGGATTTTCTTTTGCCATCTCAATAATAAAACTTCCGCGCCCCATACCAAGTTCCAAACATATTGGGTTATTATTATTAAAAACCTTGTTCCAACATCCTTTATATTCGGCCGGTCTTTTTACTAAATAATTGCTATTATTAATGATTTCATCCGCGTTTTTTACAACGTTATATCGCATACACTTCACCTCTAATAATGATTGTATCATATTTTATAGAAAAAGAAATTTCTATTTTATAATTTTAAAAAAATTCTACAAAACGTAGAATTATTTTTCTAAATATACACTTACTTGTTTCTTATCTTTACCCTTACGTTCAAATTTAACATAACCAGTAACCAAAGCGTATAATGTGTGATCTTTTCCCATACCTACATTATTTCCTGGATATATTTTGGTTCCTCTTTGACGATATATTATTGATCCTGCTGGTATTAATTCACCATCCGCTGCTTTCGCACCTAATCTACGTCCTTTAGAGTCACGTCCGTTATGGGTAGAACCTTGAGCCTTTACGTGGGCGAATAATTGGATTTGTAACTTAATCATAAGTTTAGCCTCCCATCTATATTATTTTAATATTTTTACTATAATCTTTTTTTAGTTCTTTTAACATGTCAAGCATGTTAATAAAAACCTTGTTTATAACATCATTTTGATTTAGTACTTTAACCTTAATTAGGCCGGTTTTATCAGTTACGCTAAGCGATTTTTCATCTAACTTAAGTGCCATGTTTACGCTTGTTATAACAACCGAGCTTACCGCTGCACACACGATGTCTTTTCCGTGTTCTTCGTAATTAGCGTGACCAGATATAACAAAACCCTTAATGATGTCACCTTCGTAATTTACTTTAACTTTAATCATTAAATCACCAATTAACTAGCCATTAATCTTAGTTATAGTAAGCTTTGTGTATGGCTGACGGTGTCCTTGCTTTTTATGTGAGCTTTTCTTTTGTAAATACTTAAAGATAACTATCTTTTTTTGTTTACCATGCTTTTCTATTTTAGCATCTACGCTAGCTCCCTTAACGTATGGAGTACCAACTTTGTTATCAACCATAATTACTTTATCAAAAGTATAAGTTTTTCCAGCTTCAGCATCTAATTTTTCAACATAAATTACTGAACCTTCTTCAACAAGGTATTGCTTACCGCCGGTTTCAATAACTGCTTTCATAAATAATTCCTCCTTCTTTATTAATAGACTCACCATTAAGGTACATAATTGTTTACTTAAAAACCTTTTCTGTGTGGTTGAAGAACAAGAAGTTCATTCAAACGAATTAATTTTATCACATAATAAGTTGTTAGTCAAACCTTTTTGATAAAACAAAACGTTCATCATAATAATGTTTTCCAATTAAAAAGTAATGTTTTTTTCTTCTTTTAAAGGAATCTAGCCTTCCGTTTTTTACATAAACGTACTTTCTTACGTTAGTTCCGTATAAAAAACGTTCAAAAAGGAACCTATTAAATAAATAAGGTACATCTTTTATCTGTCTTATTATTTTTTTTATAACAAACAACAATACAAATATATAACCATACTCTATTTTTTCCTTTGAAAATAAAAAGTAGCATATGATTATTAAAAGTGTAATAACAGAAGTATAATTTATTAACTTAAGTGATTTTTTGTAAGAAAAAAACATGCAAAAAAAAGTATGTAGTATTTTTGAACCATCAAGCGGAACAATCGGTAATAAGTTAAATAAAAAAATCGATAAATTATATTTGTTTAACATAAAAAAAAGCTTATTATCCATCACGCGGAATTCTTTTAAAAACAAACAAGTTAAAAATAGTATCGCCTGAAATAAAAAACCTGATAAAGCGATTAATACCTCCTCGTTAAACGGCTTATCAATTTCTTCGTCATACGTAATAAAACCTCCAGCAATAGTAATGTCTATTCTTTTTATGTCCCAGCCAAATAAAGTTGATACAAAAGCATGCCCAGCCTCATGAATCATAATTATAAAAAACAAAGCTAATACATCCTTAAATAAGCCTGATATTAAAGCTAAAAAAATTATTAAAAGAAAAGTATTTGAAAAATGAATTTTCCTATAAATATTCTTCATATGATAAATACTTTCCATCTTTTTCAAATATTAGGTACAATTTTCCATTAGTTCTTCCAAGCAGTTCTCCTTTTTCTACGTAATCATATAAATTAACCTCTAATTTATCTATGCATCCATAAGATATGTTTAACCCGTCTTTATCCTGAATTTTAATTATGGTATCATATTTTTCATTACTTTTCTTTTCGGTTACTATACCACTTTTTATAGCTGATAAAGTAAAATCCTTAGATACCGTTAGCATATAACCATTATTTTCTTTTTTTATGTTAGAATATGATATTTTATCATAACTTACCACTTTAGTTTCATCTTTAACACTGTTCTTAAAAGGTAAAGCATCTCCTAGGTAGCGGTTGTATAAATTATATATTTTTGCAAAAGATAACGAGTTATTATATATAACTTTTTTAAAGTTATCTTTATTTTTATCACTTTGTCTTATGTATATTAAAGACCCTAAAAACAGCACCAAGACAATCAAAGTTTTTATAAACGCCTTAAAAATAAACTTAGATAAAAAAGAATCTTTATCATCGTTTTTTTTCTTATTTAATTTCTTTTCATACAAATCAAAATGATTATCCAACTTTATCACCTAATTCATTAATATGTACGTCTTTTTTTTCTATTACAAAAAAGACATCTTATCTTAATAAATGCCAAATATAAAACAATAAAGAAAAAAGAGTTTATAAAAAGACTTTTTAGCATCGTATTAAAAACGTTTAAAAAACTTAAATTAAATGCTAAAAATGAAAACAAAAACATAATAATGCCATAAATAATAATCATTAAATAATAGCTTAAAAAGCATGTCAAAAAGTTTATTCGTTTTATTATTACAAACGACAAATAAAGAATAAAGCTAAATAAAAAACCATGAAAAAAAACAAGGTCGGTATAAGTAAGATCATAAATAATACCAAATAAAAAAGTACTAATATAAAGCTTATTTTTGCTTACTTTAAAAGTGCTAACTATAACGATTACAGCTATCATAAAAAAAGGATAAAAATCTTTTAAAACATTAGGCACTATAGAAGATAACAATAATGATAGCAAAAACAAAATTGTTACAATAATCATTTTCCCTCCTTAATAACAGGTACTAAAACATACATTAAATCATCAAAGTTTACGCCTGGTTTAACCCATATAGTTCTTGATAAACCATAATTATCCGACTTGGCTTTAACTACTTTACCCACGTAAAGCCCTTCGTATAAAGCACTATTATATCCAGATAAAACAACGCTGCTATTTTTAGGTATATCATCTTTGCTAGTTACGTTAGTTATTTTAAACAAACCATTTTTAAAAGAATAATCACTTAACATTCCAGCTACCTTATTACCATCAGCTTCAATTATAACCGATATTAAATTATCATCGCTAACGCTAGTTAAGAGCTTTACTTCACTTACGTTTTTACTTGTTTTACCAATAAAGCCAACTAACCCGCTTGAATTAACAACCGGCAAATCTTTATAAATTCCATCATCATACCCAGCATTAATTTCAAGTTTATTAAACCAAGTATTAGCCATGTGATTAACTACTTTGGCACAAACGTAATCTTCGTTTTCTTTCTTTAAATTTAGCGCATCTTTAAGCTTGTTATTTTCTTCTTTTAAATGTTTTATCTTATAATTAACTAAGTTTTTGGAATCCCACTTGGCAGAATATACTTTATCTATAAAAAAACTATTTATACTACTTGAAACGCTTTTAAAGGCGCTTTCGATAAATAAATACTTTCTTTGACTAACCGAAAATGATAAACAAACGTAAAACAAAAAAATAAAAATAACAACGATTATAATGATATTTCTTTTTGCGCTATTTTTTACCCCATTTATCCTTTTTCTCATACTTACCTCCTTATAAGCTCGTTTTCATAAAAACTATAATAATTATTATCCGCTATTATTATGTGATCGATAACTGGTATTCCTTGTAAATTACCTATCTTAACTAAATTTTCGGTTACGTTTATATCCTCACTTGATGGAATAACGTTTCCGGAAGGATGGTTATGAACGCATATTATGTACGCGGCAGATGATAAATAAGCACCTTTAAATATTTCCCTTGGATGAATTAGGCTTTTATTTAAAGTTCCTTTAAACAAAAGCTTTTTATCAATTAACTTCTTTTGCTGATTTAAGTATAAACAATAAAAATATTCTTGTTTTTCACACGCTAATTCAGAACTAAAATACTTATATATCTTATAAGCACTATTACACTTCAAATTATTATCAAGTGGCTTTTGTTCATAAACCCTTCTTCCAAGTTCAAGGGCCGCTAAAAACTCAATTGCTTTTACCGCACCTATACCATTAATATTAATTAACTTACCTAAAGAAAGTTTTTTTAAATCAGTAACATTATTTACAAGCTTTAACACTTCACTAGCTAAATACTTTGATGAATAATCCTTGGTACCAGTTTTTAAAATAATTGCGATAAGTTCGCTAGTAGATAGGTTTTTAGCTCCATACTTAACCAGTCTCTCCCTTGGACGTTCCTCTTGCGGAACATCTTTTATAAGCACGTTATTCATCATTTACAACCACACTTTCATAACAAGATAAAATCTGCTTTATTATTATTAAAAGCGATTTTTCATCTTCGGTTGCATCAAGTAATTTTTCATATTCATTCAAGTTTTGAATAAATTCATCATTTTCTATTTTTTGTCTTACAACCGTTAATTTAATACCTTTTTTATCATATATTTGCTTTATTTTATTAGCGTTATCTTTCTTCTTTGTTATGGCAACATAAGCATTAAACATATCGTCTTTTTGTATGTATATATACCTATCAACGTTAGTTACTTCATTTGACATATCATCAAAAGATGAATAAGTTCCGTATTTTAATAAATAAGCATAATTATCATAACTAATTACGTTTTGTGTATCTATTTTTTCATACCTATCAAACGTAAGCTTTCCTAAAAAAGCTCCAGATACCAATGCTATTAAGACCCATATAATAGTTTTTTTCATATCCATCACCCAAATACATATTAAGCTAAAAAACTTAAAATTACTGTCGAAAAAAAGAACCAAAAAGGTTCTTTTAAAATATATCTTATTCTTGCACAAATTCAAGTGTTATTTCATCTTCAAAAGTTCTTTGTTCTTTTGATAAGTATTCAGACTCTGGTTTTATGGCAAA
>CASEJU010000054.1 GCA_949288335.1 uncultured bacterium
AGAATGAAAGGTTTAGGTGAGATGGACGCAGAAGAATTAAATGAAACAACAATGGATATAGAAAAAAGAACCTTAAGAAAAATAACGGTAGAAGACTGTGTTGCAGCGGATTCTATGTTTAATAAACTTATGGGTGAAGAAGTAGAACCTAGAAGAACATTTATTGAAGAAAACGCACGTTATGTTAAGAATTTGGATATATAGGAGGTGAAATAAATGGAAAATAATGAAGAAAATAAAGTAAATAATGAAGAACAAAACGAGTATTCTGGAACTTTTCATGAAAGAGATTCACATGATGAAAATGATATAGTAAAAGAAATATCAGAATCATTCCTTGATTATTCAATGAGCGTTATAACATCACGTGCAATTCCAGATTTAAGAGATGGTTTAAAGCCAGTTCATAGAAGAATATTATGGTCAATGTTTGAAGAAGGAAACACTCCAGATAAACCTCATAAAAAAAGTGCAACAACGGTAGGTTACGTTATGGGTCACTATCATCCACATGGTGATTCATCAATTTATGAAGCCATGGTAAGATTAGCACAAGATTTTAACCAAAGATACATGCTAGTTGATGGCCACGGGAACTTTGGTAACATTGAAGGTGATGGTGCAGCAGCATATCGTTATACCGAAGCAAGATTATCAAAGATTGCTCTTGAAATGTTAAGGGACATAAGAAAAAATACCGTTGAAATGAAGGAAAATTTTGACGAAACAAGCTTAGAACCAGTTGTTTTACCATCTAGATTTCCAAACGTATTAGTAAATGGTTCAATGGGAATAGCAGTTGGTATGGCAACTAATATTCCGCCACATAACTTAGGCGAAGTAATAGATGGATGCATCGCTTACATGGAAAATCCTGATATTGATACGTTAGGTTTAATGCAGTATATTAAGGGACCAGACTTTCCAACCGGTGGAATAATTTTAGGTAATTCTGGCATTAAAAAAGCCTACGAAACAGGTAGGGGAAGCATAACCATAAGAAGTAGAGCATGTATTGAGGAAGTTGGTAATCATCACCAAATAATCATAACTGAAGTTCCTTATGGTACTAATACTTTAGAACTAAAAAATAAAGTTGCGGAGTTAGTGCACAATAAAATAATTGAAGGAATATCTGATTATCATACTGATTTAAAAAATGGTGTTAAAATTACAATAACTTTAAAGAAAGATGCAAATCCACAAGTTGTATTAAATAATTTGTATAAACACACTAATTTTCAAACGAATTACGGAATTATCTTTTTAGTAATTGATAACGGAACACCTAGAACGTTAGGACTAAAAGATATTATTTCAAAATACATAGATCATCAAAAAGAAGTTATTATAAGAAGAACTAAATATGATCTAAATGAAGATGAAAAAAGAGTTCATATATTAGAAGGATTAAAAATTGCACTTGATAACATTGATGAAGTTGTAAAAATAATAAGAGGTGCTAAGGATGATGCGGAAGCTAAAGAAAAATTAACAAGTAAGTTTGGTCTTTCTGAAATTCAAAGCAATAGCATTCTTGAGATGCGTTTAAGAAGGTTAACTGGCTTAGAAAGAGATAAGATAGTAAATGAATTAGACACATTATTAAAAGAAATAGAAGAATTAAAATCAATATTAGCATCCGAACAAAAAGTTTTAAATATAATAAAGGAAGAAATGCTAGAAATAAAAAGAAAATACGCAGATGAAAGAAGAACATCCATTGATATGACTGCTATTGATTACATAGAAGATGAATCTTTGATTCCAGAAGAAGATATCGTAGTTGCTTTAACTCATAATGGTTATATTAAAAGGATGAGAACGGATACTTATAAGATACAAAATAAAGGTGGAGTTGGAATAAAGGGAATGACAACGAATGATGAAGACTTCGTTGAAATACTTAAATCAGGAACAACTCATAATTACGTATTATTCTTTACTAATAAAGGTAAAGTTTACCGTATAAAAGGATATGAAATACCAGAGTTTTCAAGACAATCAAAAGGCTTACCAATAATTAATTTACTTCCGATTGAAAAGGATGAAAAAATAAATAATATACTATTGGATAACGGTAGTGATGAAAACAAATATTTAGTAATTGCAACAAAAACAGGTTTAGTTAAACGTACAAATGTTCGTGAATTTGAAAACATTAGAAAAAATGGTAAGATTGCTATAACTTTAAAGGAAGATGATGAAGTTTTAGCTGTTCATTTTACTAATGGTAATGATGATGTTGTAATAGCTGCCAATAATGGTAGAATGATAAGATTTAATGAAAACGAAATAAGGGTAATGGGTAGAACCGCAACTGGTGTTAAAGGAATTGAATTATCAAATGATTGCTTCTGTGTTGGTGCAGAAATAGCAAAAGAAGGTCAGGACGTATTAGTTGTAACTGAAAAAGGCTATGGAAAAAGAACTAATATAGATGAATACAGATTAACCCATAGAGGTAGTAAAGGTGTTAAAACTCTGAATATAACTGATAAAAACGGTACAATAGTTGCCTTTAAAACCGTTACAGAGGATAAAGATTTAATGATAATAACTGATCAAGGTATAGTTATAAGAATATCATTAAATAAAGTATCTAAAATGAGTAGAGTAACGAAAGGTGTAAGGTTAATGAATTTACGTGAAGGTCAAAAAGTTGCAACCGTATCAGTTGTAGAAAAAGATGAATCAGAACTTCAAGAAGAAATCGTTAATTCTTCTGATGAGAGTAAAAATGATAAAAAAGAGATTGAAGAATAGTAATCTCTTTTTTAATGTTTCACGTGAAACATTAAAATTAACTTGATAATTTCTTCTAAATATAATAAAATTATAATGCACAACGAAAATGTTAGAACCAGGTCAGGACCGAGAGGTAGCAGCCTTAATAACCTCTTTTCGTGTGTGCTTTTTATTTTATTGTTAATGTTTCACGTGAAACATTAACACAAATACAGTTTAGAAAGAACTATGTTTCACGTGAAACATAGTTATAGGTCTTTATAATGAATGAAAAATATATGCATTTAGCTTTACTTGAAGCCAAAAAAGCCTATAAAAAAGGTGAAGTACCAATTGGTGCAGTAATTGTTAGAAATAATAAAATTATTTCTAAAGCACATAACTTAATAGAAAAAAAACAAAATTCAATAATGCATGCAGAAATTATTGCAATATCAAAAGCCTCAAAAAAGTTAAAAAATTGGAGACTTATAGATTGTGATATGTATGTTACGTTAGAACCATGTTTGATGTGTGCCTCTGCAATCGAACTAAGTAGAATTAATAAAGTTTATTTTTTAACAAGTAAAGATAAAAATATTAAAATTGATAATAATAAATATATTCATATAAAAAGCAATTTAAACGATGAATCACTATCTTTAATAAAAATTTTTTTTAAAAGCAAAAGGTAATGTTTCACGTGAAACATTGCTCTTTTTTGTTTAAAAATATTCTTTTCAATGTTATAATATCAAACAGAGGTGTTGTGTATGGCGTATCAAACATTATATAGGAAATACAGACCAAAATCTTTTGAACTTGTTTTTGGACAAGATGTGGTTGTTAAAACCTTAAAAAATATAATTAAAAATAACAAATTAAGCCATGCGTATTTGTTTACCGGTCCTAGGGGAACAGGAAAAACAAGTTGTGCAAAGTTATTTGCAAAGACAATTAATTGTTTAAATAATAAAAATGGTGATGCTTGTAATGAATGTGAAAACTGTAAGATTTTCAATGAAAATGGTAATCCTGATATAATTGAAATTGATGCTGCGTCAAATAATGGTGTTGATGAGATAAGAGAAATAAGAAACAAAGTTAATTTGGTACCGTCAATGTCTAAATATAAAGTATATATAATAGATGAAGTTCATATGCTTTCAATAGGTGCGTTTAACGCATTATTAAAAACGTTAGAGGAACCACCGGAACACATAATATTTATTTTAGCTACTACTGAACCTCAAAAAATCCCTGCGACGATAATTTCCAGGTGTCAAAGATTTGATTTTAAAAGCATTGATAAGAATAAAATGAAAGAATGCCTTGAAAATATTATAAAAAAAGAAAATATAGATATAGAAAGTGATGCGCTACAAGAAATAATTAATAATTCTAATGGAGGAATGAGAGATGCAATTGGTTTGTTAGATCAATCTTCCTCATTTTGTGAAAATAAAATAACCGCAAACGATATAGAAGAACTATCCGGAAACATATCAAATGATGAAATATATAATCTTTTAAAAAGTATTATAAATAAAGAATATAAAACAATATTTGATAAAATTACTAATTATTCTGAAAGTGGAAAAGACTTTTCACTTATATGTGAAAAATTAATAAATTATATAAGAAAAGGTATTTTATTTAAAAAAGGAATTGAAACAGAAAAATTAAATGAAAATGATAAACAGATATATAATTCATTAACGTCTGAAAATATATATTTCATGATAGATTTTTTATCTGAAACTCTTACAAAATTAAAAAATAATTATCAGAAAGAATTAACTTTTGAGGTTCAAATTATTCAGTTAATCGATAAGTTAACAAATAATGTTTCATGTGAAACATTATTTGATGAAAAGAAAATAAATACTGATGTTTCACGTGAAACATCAAGAAATAAAGAGAATAACACTAATGTTGAAATAAATAATAAAATAAATAACAATGTTTCACGTGAAACATTAATTGAAGAAAAGATAAAAAAAGATGATGTTTCACGTGAAATATCAAATATAAATAATAAATTAATTAACGAATTAAAAGATATTAGAATAAACAATATTTTAAAAGAAGCTACAAAAAAGAATATTAATTATATAATAGAATTATGGGATAAAATAAATGATTATTTAATTGAAGATAAATATAAACTGGTTGCCGGGATGTTGAATGATGCTAAACCGGTTGCTGCATCAAATAATGGTGTAATAATAACATTACCATTGGATTCTACTGTTAATAGAATAGAAAAATATTATGATGATAGTAAAGAACTTCTAAAAGAAATGTATGATGAGTATTATAAAATTGTTTATATTTCTGATGATTATTGGAAAAAAGTAAGACCAATTTATGTTGAAAAAATTAAAAATAATGAACTTAAATTAATTAATGAAGAAGATGTTTTAAAAGAAATTAAAAACAACAACAATAATAATTCAATGAATGAATTTAATGAATTAATAGAAATGGAGGATGAATAATATGAATTTACAAGCTTTAATGAAACAAGCACAATCAATGCAAAAAAATATTATGGATTCAAAAGCAAAAATTGATTCTATGACATTTGTTGGAGAATCAGAATTAGTAGAAGTTAAAATGAGTGGTAAAAAACAAGTTATATCGGTTAAAATCAAGTCAGAAGAATTAGAAAAAGATGATTTGGAAATTTTAGAAGATATGATTGCAATTGCAGTGAACGATGCGATTAAAAAGATAGATAAAGAAATTGAAGCTAAAATGGGAAGTCAAGCAGGAGCATTAAGCGGTCTTTTATAAGGAGAAATTATGAATTATCCCCAAAGTTTTCAAAATTTAATTGATTGTTTTAAATTGTTACCAGGTGTTGGTACTAAAACAGCTGAACGATATGCTTTTTCGATGCTTGAGTTAGATGATAATAAAATAGTTGATTTTTGTGAATCAATTTCTAACTTAAAAGAAAAGATATCTATGTGTCCAAATTGTGGTTGCATGCAAGATTCGAACAATTGTTTAATTTGTTCTGATGAAAATAGAAACAAAGATATAATTTGTGTTGTTGAAAATCAAAAAAATGTGTTTATATTTGAAAAATTAGGGGTTTTTAAAACCAAATACCATGTTTTGGGAGGACTTATATCTCCTATGGATGGGGTTAATCCTGATGATTTATCTATTAGTAAATTAGTTGATAGAATTGATAAAGAAAATATAAAAGAAGTTATTTTGGCCTTAAGTCCTGGTATAGAAGGAAATACAACGGCTTTATATATAACTAAATTATTAGAAAATAAAAATGTTAAAGTAACTCAAATAGCTCAAGGTGTCCCAATTGGTGCTGAAATGGAATATTTGGATGCTTTAACACTTGAAATGGCTCTTGAAAATAGAAATGAAGTATCATAAAAATTAAAAGTAGTACATATTTTCTATTAGAGGTGAAAATATGTTAAAAATTATACTGAAAATTATAAAAAAAATCATAATAGGCATGATTTTACTTTTTGGTTATAATACTTTTTTATCATCGCTTAATTTAATGATACCAATTAATGTAATAACCATTGCAGTAGCTAGTTTTTTTGATGTACCTGGAGTTATAGGACTCGCCCTTTTTTTGCTTTTAAATTACTAAACGAGGTGGTAAAATATGTCTGATATTATAGTAAAAAATCAACCGGTATTAAATAAGGTTTTAAATAATATTAATAATGGTAAAAAAAATGTTCAGGCATATATATTATACGGTGATTCGAAGGAAGTATTGAAAGAATATGCACTTACTTTAAGTAAAGTACTTATTTGTCCGCACAAATATAATAATAATTGCAATAATTGTAATATTTGTAGGAGAATTGATAGTAATACTTATGGGGAATTAAAAGTTATTAATCCTGCTAATAACATGATAAAAAAGGAATCTGTTATAGAAATTAAAGATAATTATAATACAGAAAGTATTGAAGGTAAAAATCTTGTTTATATCATTAATGATGTAGAAACACTTAACGCTTCCGCCGCAAATTCAATATTAAAATTTTTAGAGGAACCGGATGGTAATTTGGTTGCGATATTTACAACAACTAATCTAGATTTAGTAATTAAGACAATAGTATCAAGGTGTCAAGTAATAAAAATCAACAATTATAAAAGAAAAAAGGGTCTAGATTTTATAAAAGAATTAACAGGATTTGATGAAGAAACCATTTATAGCATAGTTGATTTTACCAAAAAAATTGAAAAAGATAAAACTAGTGCCATAGTAAATGTAAAAAACGATTTTATAAATGTTTTTGATACTAAAGAAGCTTTAGCTAAAGCGCTTAATGTAATGCTTTTATATTATAAAGATATGCTTAATTATAAAATAAGAAATAAATGTTTTTATTTTGATATAAATGATGTTAAGTTAGGAATGAATAATAAAAACGAAGATGTTATTTCAAAAAAAATATCATTTATTTTGGAAAATATATCAAAATTAGAGTACAATGTTAATGTGTTGTTATTTATGAATAACTTAATTATTGGAATAGGGGAAATGTCAGATGATAAAGGTAATAGGAATTAGTTTTTTAAATGCAAATCGTGTATATTATTTTTCTCCCGGAAAATTACGTATAAAAAATGGGGATTTTGTAATTGTTGAAACAGAACGAGGAGTACAGTTTGGACAAGCTGTTACGGATATTTTGGACATGCCTAAAGAAAAAGTCTTTTTACCCTTAAAGGAAGTTATTAGAATTGCTAACGAAAATGATATAAAAACTAATAACAAGAACGCAAAGGACGCAATAAAAGCGCTTTCTTACGCAAAAGATTTAGTTGTAAAAGAAAAGCTTGATATGAAGTTATTTGAGGCTTCTTATACGTTTGACAGAAAAAAGTTAATTTTTAAATTTATTGCTGACGAACGAGTTGATTTTCGTCAGTTAGCAAAAGATTTGGCCGCAAAATATAAAACCAGGATAGAATTAAGACAAATTGGTGTTAGGGATAAAGCCAAAGAAATCGGAGGACTAGGTCCTTGCGGTAGACCATTATGTTGCAGTGAATTTTTAACTAGTTTTAATAGTGTTTCAATTAACATGGCGAAAAATCAAGGAATTGCGTTAAATCCTACAAAAATTAATGGTGCATGCGGAAGATTACTTTGTTGTTTGGGTTACGAAGATGATGTTTATACCGAATATAAAAAGAATTTTCCAAAGGTAGGGGAGTATGTTAGTGTTGGTGATAAAAAAGGACGAGTTAGTGAATTAAACGTTTTAAACGGCAGTTATAAAGTTAAAACTAAAGATGAAGAAGAATTAATTGTAATGGTAGATAAAGATGGAAGTAATTAATGATTTATTAAACTATAATGGTTTAAAAATAGTTCAGAACACCGATTGGTTTAGTTTTTCAATTGATTCTGTTTTACTAGCTAACTTTGTTAAAGTAAATAATAAGCAAAAAATAATTGATTTTTGTGCTGGTAATGCACCAATACCTTTATTTTTAAGTACTAAAACAAAAGGAAATATAATTGGGGTTGAGATTCAAAAAGAGGTTTATGATTTGGCTTTTAAAAGTGTTAAAATAAATAATTTAGAAAACCAAATTAAAATATTAAATATGGACGTAAATGATTTATCTAGCATTTATGAAACCGATACTTTTGATTTAATAACGTGTAATCCGCCTTATTTCAAGGTTAAGAATAAATCTAACACAAATTTTAATAAGGTAAAATCAATCGCAAGACATGAGCATAACCTTGAGTTAGATAATGTTTTTAAGTGTGCAAAAAAGATACTTAAAAATAATGGGAGAATTGCATTGGTACACAGAACTGATAGGTTAATTGATATAATAATGTTAATGAAAGATAATAATATTGAACCAAAAAGGATGCAATTTGTATACCCGTTTTCAAATTCTCAATCTAACTTGGTATTGATTGAGGGCGCTAAAAATGGAAATCCAGGTTTTATTTTAGAAAAAAACATAATAGTACATAACGATGATGGAAGTTACACAGATTTTATAACTAACATATTTAACGGTGGTGATAAGATTGAAAATTAAGTTGGTGGTAGGATTAGGTAATCCAGGTAAACAATATAATAATACCAGGCATAACATGGGTTTTATGGTCCTAGATGAGATAGCAAGAAGGTTAGAAGTATTTAAATGGAAAGAAAGAGATGGTGCTTTATACTTTGATTGTTATTTAGATTTAGCACATATAATTTTCATGAAACCACAGAAATATATTAATTTATCAGGTGACGTTATGGCTGATTTTATTAAATACTTTGACATAAAAAAAGAAGATGTTTTAGTTGTAAGTGATGATTTAGATTTACCAACTGGTAGCATAAAATTAAAGTTAAAAGGTTCTTCTGGTGGGCATAATGGTTTAAAAAACATAGAACAAAATCTTGGAACAAACGAGTATAAAAGAATTAAAATAGGAATATCAAATGATAAAATGATGGACACAAAAGATTATGTTTTAGGAAAATTAACGATAAATGAAAAACGACGTTTAAAAAAAGCAATTGATTTGGCGGCTGATGCTGTTTTAGCTTCGTTTCATACGCCTTTTGAAGAACTTAT
Source organism: uncultured bacterium (assembly GCA_949288335.1). Taxonomy (GTDB): domain Bacteria; phylum Bacillota_I; class Bacilli_A; order RF39; family UBA660; genus Aphodocola. The sequence continues at coordinate 9,334 of CASEJU010000054.1, forward strand.
GAGTAAGTATAATACCAGAATAAGAAATTAGGTGATAAAATGCTTAACAATGTTTTTCAAAATAAAATAATTGATAGTAAAAAACCGGTTTTAGTAACTGGTTTATGTAAAGGAGTCCGAGCATCTTATGTTTGGAATCTTTTTGGTGTTTTAAGGCAAGATTTATTAGTGGTTACAAATACGCTATTTGAAGCAAATACTTTGTATAAATCACTAAGTAATGACAAAAGTAACGTTTTACTTTTTCCAATGGATGATTTTATTGTTAGTGAAGCCTTAGCAACTTCACCCGACTTAATGGCAAAAAGAATAGAAACACTAAACGAACTATCTAAAGCAAAAGAACCATGTTTAGTAATAACGAATTTAATGGGTTATTTAAGATTTTTACCTAGTAAAAAAACATGGAAAAAATCCAGTTGCTCATTAAGTATTGGTAGTAGCGTATCACGTGATGGATTAATAAAAAAACTTTCTCAAATCGGTTATGAAAAAGAGAGCTTGGTTACTAAAACGGGTGAGTTTGCAAACCGAGGATACATTTTAGATATATTTCCATATGGATATGATAACCCGGTAAGAATAGAATTTTTTGACGACGAAGTAGAAAGCATAAGAATGTTTGATGCTAGTAGTCAGTTATCCACAGGAAAACTTGATGAAATAACCATAATGCCTTTTACTGAATTTATAAATGAAAAAGAATTATATGATGTTCCTAAAAGACAGAGTTTACTTCCTTTAGTTAGTGATGATATATCTAGTTTGATAAGTTATATGAATAATGCTTTAACGTTGTTTATGGATTTAGATAATGTTTTTTTAGCGTATGAAAAAATAATGGAAGAGGTTGCCGAATTTAAGGAAAACGATACGTTTGATACTAAAAGTTACATGCATGATTTAAAACTTATGGTACCTAGTGCTTACGTAAACATATCAAGTCTTGATAATTATAATAAAAAAGAAGATTATATTTTAGAAAGTTATTATTCTTCAGAAATTGAAAAATTTAATGGTAATTTTGATAGAATTAATCATTTTATAATGAAGATGTTAGATTCTAAACGCAAAATATTAGTGTACTTAAACGATAAAAAAGCTACTTTAGATTTTATTAATAAATCTAGTGTAATGACAATTATGAGCACGGAAGATGATCTAAAAGAAAACGTAGTTAATATTATAAATGATACATTACCAAATGGTTTTATTATAAATGATTTCGTTTTTTTAACCAAAAATGAGTTATATAAAACAAAGAACGTGATTACTTATAAAAGTAAGTTTAGATATGGTTCGAAAATAAGGGACATAAACAAGCTAAAACCAGGAGATTATGTTGTTCATATGAGCCATGGTATAGGTAGGTATTTAGGTATTGTTACTTTAACGGTTAAAGGTTTAAAAAAAGATTTTTTGCATTTAGCATATAAAGATAATGATAAATTATATATTCCGGTTGAAAAAATTGAATACATAACTAAATATTCTTCGAATGAAGGTGCAAAACCTCATCTTAATAAACTCGGTGGTACTGAATGGGCAAAACAAAAAGCACGGGTAAAAGGAAAAGTTAAGGATATTGCACGAGAACTTTTACAAACGTCTGCTAAAAGAAAACTAGTGCCCGGTTTTGCATTCTTTGCGGACGATGAAGAGCAAGTTCTATTTGAAAGTAAATTTACTTATGATGAAACGGCCGACCAAATAAAAGCAATAAGAGAAATAAAAGAAGACATGGAGCAGCCGTTTCCAATGGATAGACTTTTATGTGGTGACGTTGGTTATGGTAAAACCGAAGTTGCCTTTAGAGCTATATTCAAGGCAATTGAATCTGGTAAACAGGCGTGTTTTTTATGTCCTACCACAATTTTATCTAAACAGCACTATGAAAATGCCATTGAACGATTTGATGGGTTCGGAGTAAACATAGAGGTTTTAAATAGGTTTGTAACACCAAAGAAAAAGCAAAGAATACTTGATGAGTTAAAAGATGGCAAAATTGATTTGATAATAGGTACTCATCGTTTATTAAGCAAGGATGTAAAATACAAGGACCTAGGGCTTTTGGTTATTGATGAAGAGCAACGTTTTGGTGTTGCTCATAAAGAAAAAATAAAAGAGTACAAAGAAAACATAGACGTTTTAACTCTTTCTGCAACGCCAATTCCAAGAACGCTTCAAATGTCACTTACCGGAGTTAGGGGATTATCATTAATCGAAACTCCTCCTGCTTTTAGATATCCTATTCAAACTTATGTTTTAAAAGAAAATGAACAAGTCATAAAAGACGCAATATATAAAGAGCTAGCCCGTGATGGTCAGGTGTTCGTGCTTTTCAATAACGTTTCTAAAATTGAAGATCAGGTACTTAGAATTAAAAAACTAGTACCAGAGGCTAAGATAACTTATATTCATGGTCAAATGAGTAAGGATAAGATAGAACGAACGATGGAAAGCTTTGTTAACAATGAGTTTAATGTTTTAGTTTGTACCACTATTATTGAAACCGGAATTGACATTGAAAATGCCAATACGCTTATTGTTATGGATGCTGATCATTTTGGACTTAGTCAGTTATATCAAATAAGAGGTAGAATTGGTCGTGGAAAAATGCTTGCGTATGCGTACTTAATGTATAATAAGGCCAAAGAATTAAATGATGTTGCCGTAAAAAGGCTTAACGCCATAAAAGAATTTACCGAGCTAGGTAGTGGGTATGCTCTTGCGGTAAGAGATTTAGCAATCCGTGGAGCAGGAGATATATTAGGTGCAGAGCAATCCGGTTTTATTGATACCGTTGGTTATGATATGTACTTAAAAATTTTAAACGAAGAAGTAGAACGTTTAAAGGGTAGTGTTAAAAAAGATGAGCAAGAAAACGAAGAAGAACGTTCATTTATAAGTGTTGCAACTCACGTTAGTGATAAATACGCAGATAGTGAAGATTTAAAAATAGAAATACATAAAATAATAAATACGATTAATGATTATGATAGTTTTATAAAAGTAAAAGAAGAATTAACTGATCGTTTTGGAGAATTAGACGAAGAAATAATAATATATATGTTAGAAGAATTATTTCAATATAACGCTAAGAAAAAAGGTGTTTTTAAAGTGGATCAGTTACCAAATAGTATAACCGTATACTTTAATAAAGAAGTATCGCAAAGACAAGATGGTGCAGAGCTTTTATCACAATTATTTAAAATAAATCCTTCTTTTGATGTTAAATACCTTAATAATGTTTTAAGAGTTTCTCTTCCAATTAAAAACTTAAGTGAGCACTTTCTTTATTATTTAACAAAAATGTTAGATGTAATTGAATAAAACTGGCGTTTTTATACATTCTAAAAAAGAAGGGAAGAATTGTATGAAAACAACAGGAATAACCAGAAGAATAGATGAACTTGGAAGAATTGTGATTCCTAAAGAAATAAGAAAAAACATGCATTTGAAAACCGGGGAATTACTTGAGATTTTTCTTAGTGACTCTGAAACCATTACTTTAAAAAAACATTCTATAATAACTAGGGGTGAAGAGTTTCTCTCTTTTTATATAAAAGCGTTAGCGAGTAAAATAAACGCATCTGTTTACATGACTAATTTAAGTGAAATTGTTTTTTCTAATGATGAAAGTGTAATAGGAGAGAAAATAAGTTCAAAATTAGAAGAACAAATATTCAGTAACTTAAGTGCAAATAATTTAACAAAGCTTGTAATTACTAATAAAATCGTTATAGAAAAGCCTTTTTCTATTTATCCACTTTCTCCAAACGGCGACTTGTCTGGAGTTTTAATAATAAAATTTAAGGATGATAATAAGTTTGAAAACCAAGAAATTATAAAGTTTTCCACAACATTTTTAGAATCATATTTTGAAAATAATTAAGTTATGTAAAATTTTGTCTAATTTTGCAATTAATTGTCTTTATTGTTTACTTAAACATTTTTAATGTGTTATATTTCTAATGTTGTATCAAGTAGTATCCGTTGTAAAATTAATTTAGAAAGGAAGATATTTTGATGCATCAAAGCGAAATAGTGGGTAATAAAAGAACGTTTGCCATTAAAACTATGTTTTTTATATTATTAATGGCGTTCTCGGTAGTGATGTATTTAGAAAGTAAGGCCGCGCTAGATATGGCTTATGCTTTTGTAGTATTAATTTTGTTTATAGAGTTTTTAAACGTGAAATTATATCAGTGATATGGTATAATTTTTTTGGTGATATAAAATGCTTATAGATACGCATTGTCATTTATTATCAAGTGAATATGATGATGTTTTAAAAGAAATAAAACAGGCCTTAACCGGCGGTGTTGATAAAATTATTATTAATGGATTTGATGTTTCTAGCAGTAAAGAAGCGGTTGAACTTTCAAAACGATATAAAGAAGTTTATGCCGCGGTAGGAATTGGGCCGGAAAACGTAAATGAAATAACTGATGATGACATAAAAAAAATAAAAGAGTTATCAAATAACGAAAAAGTTGTAGCGATAGGTGAAATCGGGCTTGATTATTACTGGACCAAGGAAAATAAAGAAAAGCAAAATAGTGTTTTTAAAAACATGTTAAAAATCGCAAAAGAAAAGAATTTGCCTGTTATCGTGCATAGTAGAAAGGCAATTCAAGATACGTATAACTTATTAACTAAATATAATGTAACAGGGATACTTCATTGTTATTCCGCAAGCTTAGAAATGGCAAAAGAATTTATAAAAAAAGGTTTTTTAATAGGTGTCGGGGGTGTAGTAACCTTTAAGAATGCAAAAACTTTAAAAAATCTGGTAAAAGAAATATCACTAGATAATATTTCATTAGAAACTGATAGTCCTTATCTTTCTCCTGAACCTTATAGGGGTAAAGTAAATAATCCATCAAACTTGCGTTATATAGTAAGAAAAATAGCCTTATTAAAAGGGGTAAGTGAAAAAGAAGTGGAAGCTAGAACATCTTTAGCAGTTACCTCTAAATTTGACTTGTAATAGTAATTATGATATTATTAATTACGAGCCCAAGTTATTGGGTGTGAGGTGAAAAAGTGAAACATTTTAATAGAAAAATTAAAGGTGCTTTACTAATATTAGTTATATGTTTAGTAGCATTCATTGGTTTTTCAAAGACCGGGATATTGTTTTCGGATAGTTCAACCGGCGTTATAACGGTATCAACGAAAAAGAAAGCGTTTGATCCTAACCATTATGTAGCGTCAGTTGCAAAAGTTACGCAAAAACAAGAAGAGGTAACCACTACTCAAGCAGCTACAACTACTACCAAAACAACCACAACTAAAAAACAGGTTCAGTCAGTTCCGGCAAGTAGTTGGACTGGTGAGGTGCTTACGAAAAGTAAAGGTGTGGTTAATGGCCCTTCTGGGAAGGAATCATATTATAATTTAAACATGACTAGTGTAATAAACGCCATGAGACGTTTGGGTTATTCAGAAGCAGAATATCCTTATTGGATTCGTGAAGATGGTGTTAAAATGCTAGGTGGATACGTTATAGTAGCTGCAAATTATGAAATAAGGCCTAGGGGAACGATTTTAGAAAGTTCATTAGGTTATGCAATAGTTTGTGATACCGGTGGATTCGCGAAAAGAAACCCAACGCAAATAGATATCGCGGTTAATTGGTAATAACTTAAATAATATGGTAAAATAAAAACAAATAAAGTATTTTTATTTGTTTTTTTGTATAAGGTGATGTTATGAACGTAAAGGAAATATTAAAGGAAAATAAGTTTGTTTTTAAAAAAAAGTATGGACAAAACTTTTTGCTTGACCAAAACATATTAAATAACATTGTAACGCTAGGTAATATAACAAAGGATACGCTAGTTATAGAAGTAGGTGTTGGTGCGGGTGCTTTAACTAAAAAATTAAGTGAAAAGGCTTGTTTTGTGTTAGGTTATGAAATAGATTTAACCTTAAAAGAGTCATTAAAAGAAATATTAAAAAACTATAAAAACATTAATGTAATTTATGATGATTTTTTAAACCGAGACATAAAAGAAGACATAAGTAAATACCAATATAAGAACATCATGGTGGTAGCTAATCTTCCTTATTATATAACAACGCCAATAATAACTAAGTTTATCGAAGACGAAATAAACGTAGATAAAATAATCGTTATGGTACAAAATGAGGTTGCAAATCGTTTTTCAGCCAAGCCTGGGACGAAAGCATATAATTCGTTAACTATTTTTCTTAATTATTATTTTGATATAAAAAAAGAATTTACTGTTTCAAAAAACGTTTTTTATCCAAGACCAAACGTAGATTCCGCCGTTGTTTCTTTTACCAGAAAAGAAAAAAGGTTAAAGGTAAAAAGTGAGAAACTGTTTTTTAAGCTTGTAAGAGATGCTTTTACCCAAAAAAGAAAGACCTTAAAAAACAACCTAAAAGATTATGATTTAGATAAAATAAATGACGCTTTAAAAGAATTTAAAAAAAGCATAGATTTTAGAGCAGAAAACATAACCATTGATGAGTTTGTTTCGGTTGCAAATAAGTTAAGCTAAACTGGAATGTTTAGTTTTTTTTTGCATATGTTTTTTTAGGTGATGATAATGTTTAAAGTAGGCGATTTAGTAACCAGGATTTCTCATGAAAACGACGTTGTATTTAAAATTGATAAAATAATCGATAGTATTGCTTATTTAAAGGGCGTAAACGTAAGGTTATGCGCTGATAGTGATATAAGCGATTTGGTTTTAGTAACATCAAAAGATGACAATGAAGACCGGTTTTTTTATGAAAAATTAGAGAAGATAAGAAACTTTGAAAGAAGTGATTATTTTTATATTCCTGGCAAGATTCTTCACGTTGACGGAGACCGAGAATATTTAAATAGGTGTTTAGAGTTTTATAAGAAGGCTAACGTATTAGCATTTGGTGTTTATTCTGATGAAAAACAAATGGCTGATAACATAGAAAAATACTTAGAAGACATAAATCCTGACATAGTAGTTATAACCGGGCATGATTCTTTAGTTAAACAAAATTCAAAATATTTTGCTGAGGCTGTTAAAGTGTGCCGGAAATACCAAAAAGATTACGATAAATTAATTATAATTGCTGGTGCGTGCCAATCTGAGTATGACAGGTTAATTAAAGCCGGTGCAAATTTTGCATCCAGTCCTAAAAAAATAAATATTCATGCTTTAGATCCCGCCATAATAGCTTTATCTTTAAGTTTGTGTGATAAAAGCAAGAATATAGATTTGATTGAGCTTTTAGAAAAAACCAGCAATGGCAAAGATGGAATAGGAGGAGTAAATACAAGAGGTGTAATGACAACGGGTTATCCGAGGTAAGGAGATGAATAATGCTATCTGAAATAAAAAATAAAATAAAAAAATTAAAAGGAAAAAAAATAAAGTTATGGGTAGATATAGGTAGAAATAAAAGCGAAGTCTATGAGGGATATGTTTTAGATACATATAAAAACGTTTGGACTTTTAAAACTGATACTGATGTAAAAAGTTTTGGTTATACTGATATATTGATAAATAGTGTGGTAATAAGTTCATGATACATGAACTTTTTTTGCTCTTTTATTGATTTTTCTTCTGGTTTATGTTTAAATTAATATGTATATAGTAAAATGGAGGAATTCTATTATGAACAAAACGGCAGAGAACAAAATTAAAGATTGGTTTTTAATAACGAGAATACGTATTTTAAATTTTATTAAAGAACATAAATACGTATCTGCTGCAATAGGTATATTTTTAGCAACTGCCGTTATTGCGTTAGTTGTAAGGGCAGCTACTGATGAGACAATATCAAGTACTCCTGTTTCGGTTAGTGGTGAAAATAGAGGTATAACTTCAATTGTTACCGAAGCGGAGGATTCTAATAAAACCATAGCACCCAACTTTAGTAACGTAATTTATTCTCTTAGCTATTCTTTAGGTGAAGGAGATTCAATTTGTAATAATTCGGATGATAATACTAGTTATAAAGCCGATGAAGTTGTTATAGAAGCAACAATTCCGCTTAATGATAACATTAAATGGGTAGGTAGTGATGAAACGGCAATATCACATATAACAAATAACACGGAAGCTGGTACTTCAACTTTAAAGGTTACGGTTCCAATGGTGAACGTATGTTCAGCTCACAGTCAAACATTAACTTTACAAGTTTTAAACGCGGATAAAAAAACAGAAATAAAGCCAACGATAAAAATAAAAGGTGGTTCAAACGGAACTTTTGTTGATGTACCAAGTTCTTTTGATACAATAACAACTGATTATAAAGATGAAATAACGTTAAAACCAGTTGTAAGACCAGGTGTTGCTAAAAAAACAAACAACGGAAGGGACGTAATGTTTGGTATTCTTTTAGGATTTGATTCTAATTTAAATACGGATACAATTTCTTTAAAAAACATGCATTTATCTACCAGTGCGGACGTAACTTTAATTGCAACCCAAGGAACTAATAATGAATCAGTGGAATTATATACAGCTAATACAAGTGATTTTGGTAATAAACATGACGGAAACTATTATGGTATAAATAATGCTTCAAGACATTTCTTCGCCTCTGGTAACATGCCTGATTTAACTTCTACTTCTGGTAAGATAAATGGTTTAACTTTAATACCATCGGGTGACATAGAAGAAGGTTTAGAAGAAAAAGTTTATTCTGCTCCACAGGTTACCATGACTGGTGATTCTAACATTGAAATAGAAAAATATCCGGATACTACGGATGCAACTTATAGAACTTCTATTTTAAAGGGTATTTTGCAAGACGCAAGGATAAGTTTATCAGGAGGCTCTAGTGTTACTTCTAATGATAAACTTTACAACAGCGATGGAGCAGCAATTGATGATATTTCACTAAATGAAATAGGATCTTATGAAGTAAGGTATGAAGTTTTAGGTGATAATGGTTCTAAAACTACGATGATAAGGAAAATTAATATTGTGGATCCAGCTAATAGTAGTTATTCTTTGGAGGGTGCAAAAAAGGTTTATGTAGAAACTAATACATCAACTTTAAAATTTAAAGAATTAGGAATATATAATACACAAGATGGTGTACTTGCCGTTAAAGATACTGATTATACGGTTCGTTATTTAAATGGAAGTGAAGAAATTCAATTAGAGGATATGTTAAAGACTCCTGGAGTATACATGCAAGAGTATACTATAACAGAGTCATCTGAAACCATTAAAAGAACGATTGAAGTTGTTGATAGTTTGCCTTCTGTAACATCAGAAAAGATTTCTGTAAAAACTGCTAATATATATAATGGTGATACATTTAATGATCATAAAGTTATAATAGGAGAAACTGAAGCAGAGTGTACTAACCGTTGTTCATTTACTCAAAATGAGGATAACACCTATACATACGTAATTAATAAGAAGGAAGATTCTAATTATATTACTGAGATTGTAAGGCCAATCAATTTAGTACCTAAACAATATAAGTTGTCCATTTCTGGTATAACACCTAATTTTACAGCGAGCCGGTTAGAAAATAATTTTTATGCAATTGGTGCATATTACGTAACGGCTAAGTCAACTAGGAGTGAAACTTCAGTAGATGATTTTGACGTAACTTTAAGAGCTGTTTTAGGTGAAACACAAAGTTCTGCTACGGTAGAAAATAAAGAGTTTGCAAGTGGTGTTGATACTAGTGCTGTAACCAATAAAATATATGTTACTGAAAACTCTGAATCAGTAGAAGTTACAAACGACAGTAAAAATAACTTAATGGGAGATTACTTTACAGCTTCAATGGGAGAAGACGTACTATTAAAATCAACTTTTGAATACGGATATGATGCTGACTTAAACATTGATGAGTTAACAGCTAGAATACCAGTAAATGGTAATTTGATTCCGATTGCTTATAGTTCAGAAATAACTGAAAACGCATCATCTTACTTTGGATATGAAATAAAGTATAACGGTGAAAAAGTAAATGAAATTCCTGGATATGATATTAAATATTATGATTCTGAAGATAAGGAAATAACTCCTGAAACATTTGACTCAAATTCACAAGTGGTTAGTTATATAATAATTAAAATAACTTCTAATAAGGAGAATACATTTACGATTAAACCTGGTACAACAATTACTTTAATGACAAAATATCGTGTAAAAACATTTTCATCAACAAGTGATGTAGCTAATAATTTAAATGATTTGAAATTTAATGGTAGTGCAACGTTCTCTTGGAAGGCGAATGAAGAAACATATACATTGGGATCTGATAATGATACTCCTTATGTTTATATAACACCATACAAAGCTAGGACAACCGTAGGTATTGGTAGTGATGATAATTACAACGTAAATAAAGACATCACCCTTGATGCTTCAAAAAACGATAATTATACGGTTTATGCTTCAACTGATGTTACGTCTCCGGCGATGAACATAAACTCAAACGTTTTTGGTTATAACAGAATTGATAGTTTACCAATTGTATTTGAGTTGCCGGCAGGGGTTAACTATGTTTATAACAAGGATTATGAATTAGAACCAGATGTAACTTATCAAAACGGAAAAACAATTTTAACTTATACGTATGATTCAGTCGAGCCAAATAGTTGGATAGAACCAATATATTTTGATTTTAACGTTGATGTTTCTGCGGTTACAGGAAGCTTTGAAATTAAAGTATCAACAGGTAATGTAAATAATAATGATTTCACGATTAACAATGACGTATCTAGTATTGATAAATATAAGACCGTAAATAAAAATATAAGCATCGTAAACGTTGAAAAAGTATCATACGGTCAGTATGTTTATAATGATGTTGGTAAATATATATCTAACATTGATAAAGAAGATAGTTTTACTTTTTCAACCAAATTACATAACAATATAGATCAAACCATAACAGACATAAACGTTTATACGGTTTTACCTTATATTGATGCTGAAAAAGAATCATCGTTTAATGGTACTTATGAAATAGAAAATCTACCGGCTACGGCTATGTGTACCACTGATGATGCTAGTATGGTAACTAAAGCCGAATTAGTAGGTCAAGTAAATTGGCAGCCATGCTCAGATTTTAAAAAGTCAAATAATAGATATTCTGGATTTACTGCTTTTAAAGTTCCATATACGAGTTTAGCAGTTGCTGGTAATGCAGAAACTAGTATAAAAATTTATACCATAGGAAATCAACCTGAAGACGTTTATACTTTTAAATCATTTTTACAATATAAAGATTCTGATTACATAAGCTTTAAAGACGTTAATTTAGAAGTTATAAGTAAACGAATAACCGGATTGGTTTGGGAAGACTTTAACGTTGATGGTATAATGGATGATAATGAGGAAAAAATTTCTAATGTAACGCTTAAACTATATGATTCTAGTGATAAATTAATTCAGTCAACCACACCAAACGAGAACGGAAGATATACTTTTTCTGGAATATTAACTGGTGATTATTATATAGTTGCTGATTTTAATACTGATAAGTATGGTGTAACCGGCCAGCCATCTGAAGACTTTTATGATAAAACAAGGTTATCAGTGTTCAAAGCAGTTCCGATAACCGAAGAAGAAGAGGAAATATATTATCCTTCTAAACCAGAATCCGGTGATGGGGAAGAGCTTGAAGAAACGCCAGAAGATGATGAAAGCGAAGAAAATGAGGATAACACCGATGTTGAAGAAGAACAAATGAGTATAGTAAAAACAGATACCATATCAATAGAAGATGAAACAAGAATTGTTAGGAACATTAATTTAGGTTTATCTTTAAGAAAAATATTTGGCGTAAAGGTTAATAAATATATTACAAGAGCGGAGGTTACCAATGCTTTAGGGGTTGTAACTACTAAAGATTATGGTAATACTAAACTGGCTAAATTAGATGTAAAAGATATTAATAATTTACATATTAAGGTAGTATATACACTAGAAATAGAAAACATTAAATATTATCCTGGATACGCAACTTTGATAACCGAGTTAGTTCCAGATGGAATGAGCTTTAATCCTGATTATAAGGAAAATCAAGGTTGGCAGTTGCAAGAAGATGGAACGTTAACAAACAGGACACTAGCGGATCAAATAATTGATGAAGGCGAGAAAAAATATTTAACCGTAGCATTTGATATTACTAGGAAAGAAGCAGGATCATTCGTAAACTTTGCTTCCGTAGATGAATTACAAATATTAGGAGGTATTAGTGATGAAGAGTAAATTTAAAATTTTAATTATTGCTTTGTTATGTTCGGTTTTCTTTCCATTAAATGTATCAGCTTATAATATAACCGATGGTGAAATTTGCGCTAATTGCAATGATTCTGCTTATTATACTAATAAGTATCAAGATAACGGATCTTATAAACCAAGAAATATTCAAAATATGAATGGTTTTAAACAAGGGGGACAACGTTTGTTTTGTATAGAACCGACGAAGCTTCATGGTACGTCTGGTTATTCAAGGACGAACGATTATGATGTTGCTAAAGGTAAATTAGATGGTGAGTGGAAGGCCGGGTTCTCAAATTTGGATGATTTAAAAAAAGTTTTATCGTGTTGGTCAGACTCTAATAATAGTATTGTTGCAACCCAAGCTATAGTTTGGGAGATAATTGCTGAAGAAAGATATAATATAAATGCTAATAAAATTTTAAACGGAGATTATACACCATATATGTCAGATGGTAAAACGTTTAAATCTAAATCTGGTAAAAATCCAATAAGTGGAGTTTTATGCCCGAAAGGAGTTAATAGTGATAATAGTAGTCTGTGCAACTCATACAGATCAGTATTAAGATGTGCGGCAAGGTTTAATATTGTTCCATCATTTTCTTATGAATCTTCAGCTTCGGCGTTATCAAACGCGTATAAATTAACTAGTTACGATGATGAAACACAGACTTTTTCTAGAACTTTTAAACATAGTTCAAGTATCGATCCAAAACTTCTAAAATATTATGAAGTCACTTCAAGTGATAGTAGTGTTAAAGTAAACAAAACGGATAATGGTGTTTCTATTTCTACCAAGAAAGAATATGTAAATAAATCTGATGCGGTAAGAATAACTTTAAAATATACTTACAAAGATGATGGTAATGATTTAAATGATGATCCTGATTACTTTTATTATAAAAGCGATTTCCAAACCTTAATGCAAGGATCTACAACGAAAACGGCATATATATACGTATATACTGGTAAAAAGCCAACTTATCAATTAAAAGTGCAAAAAAAAGATGAAGATGGTAATCCTATGAAAGATGTTAAATTTAACGTCTATAGTGATGCAAATTTAAAAACTAAAATAGGTACTACTACCGCAACTGATGCAACTGGTTGGGCATATTTAACTGGTATTAAAAAAGTTGGAAAATATTATCTTCAAGAAGCATCAACACCAGATGGGTATATTACTAATGATGAAATAGTTCATGTTAATGTAAAAGGAGAAAACAGGACAGGAAGTAATAATTATGCTGTTGTATCAACAATATTTGTAAATAGATATATGCATTTAAATTTATCAAAGAGAACTATTGATGAAAATGGTGAAGAAATAGACATTTCGGATTATACTGGACAAAGTTGTACAGGCAGTTATATAGGTCCCGTTTTTACCTTAAAAAAAGATAATAAAAATATATGTTTTAAAGAGTTATCCGCCGGTAAATATCAAGTGGTTGATTGCACAGCATCAGGAGCAACAAAAGAAATAAAAACTTGTGATGGTAAATTTGATATAGAAAAAATAGAATCTGGATGTTATGACATAACGGAAATAGAGGCTCCAAACGGTTATACGTTACCATCAAATCCTACCCAACAAGTATGTGTTACCAAAGGACAAAGCGCAACTGCTACCGTTATGTATAACGGTGTAACAGGAGTTATCTTTAATAAAATAACCGAAAACGGAAATCCTATAGACGGTGGTAAATTTGCCTTACAACAAAAGGTAAATGGAGTTTACCGAGACATGCTTCTAAGGCATGATACGGGCGCTATATACTTTTACGAGGAGAATCTTAAAGAAGAAGATGGAACTTATCTTTTAGATACTGTAAACGGAATGATAAACGTTAAAAACTTGCCTCCTGGTGAGTATCGTTTCGTTGAAAAAGAGGCTCCGGCAGGATATGATGCAATAGAAGATAAAGATTCTAATGCAAAGTTTACCATTAGTGATAAAGGTATTTTTGGTAGTGATGGAAAACCATCAACCGACTTTTATCAAGTTAAGTTAGTAAACCAACAATCAAGGGTTGAAGGAAGTTACGATTCGGCGGAGTTAATAGTAACTATTATAACCGGAAGAAAAGTTGCTAATTATACGCTTATAATTGCTGGACTTGCAGTAATCCTTACGGTGTTAATAGTTCTTAGAAAGAAATTCAAAAAATAGCAATTAATTTGCTATTTTTCTTATTATTATGGTAAAATTAAACTATATAAAGTTAGAAGGAGTGATAACAAGTGGAAGTAACTAACGTAACGGTACAAAAGGAAGAAAAACAAGGTTCTAGAGTAAAAGGATATGCCATAATAGAATTAGATGGCGAATTAAAAATAAATGGCATACGCATTATCGAAGGAAATGAAAGAATGTTTGCCGCCATGCCAAACAGGAAGGTATCTAACGAAAAGTATATCGATTATGTATATCCTATAAATAAGGAGTTAAGACAGAAAATAGAAACCGCAATATTAGAAGAATATAATAAAAAGTAATTATCATATTCTTCTTTTTTTATAATATAATTTATCAGGAGGAACCATGAATAAAGAAACTGATAAATTAGAGTCATTAAATCATAAAATAAACATTACCGACCGGCAAAACATACAAATAAGTGGTATAGTTAAAATAGATAGCTTTGATAACGAAGAGTTTTTGCTTGAAACAACCGCTGGGCCGCTTGGAATTAAAGGTAAAGATCTTGAGATAATAAAACTAGATACGTATGAGGGAACCATTATGATAAAAGGTGTTATAGATGCTTTTTCTTATTTTGATTCTTCCAAATCAAAGAAGGAAAACTCTGTTATATCAAGGTTGTTTAAATAATGACTTTAGAAGAACAATTTAAGGTGATTTTTTATTCTTTTACGTATGGAATGTTTTTTTTAACAACGCTTAAGCTTTTAAAATCATTTAATTTTAAGAAACTATTTATTAAGTTTATTGTAGAGCTTATTTTTATGGTTTTTCATGTTTCTTTATTCTATTTTTTACTTTATAAAATAAATAAAGCAATGCTTTCATTTTATATATTGTTATTTTTCATATTAGGATTATGTTTTTGTCAGTTACTTTACTTTAACGACAAAAAGTGTTGAAAAAAGCGTGTTAATTGTTATATAATATCTTCATAATGGAGATGATGTAAATGGGTGGACGATTAAGTGCAAAAGAACGTCGTAGAATAATTCTTACTTCTATTTTTTGCTTTTTTATAATAGGTTTATCTATTATATCATCGGTTAATAATGTTTTACAAATCGGAGAAAAAAAGAAAGAAAAAAAAGAGTTAACAAAACAATTAGAAAGTTTAAAAGAAGAAGAAGTTACTTTAAGCGATGATGTTGAAAAACTAAAAAATCCGGAGTATGCTGCAAGATATGCCAGAGAAAAATATTTATATTCTAAAAATGGAGAAAAGATTCTAAAGATTAATTAGCAAGGTTTTATCCTTGTTTTTTGCATTTTATTGTGATTTAATACTAATGGATGTGAGTTATATGAACGTTAATGATATAAATGTAGGGGTATTAGCATATTTGGGTGATTCAGTATATGAATTGGAAATCAGAAATTATTTAATAAAAAATAAGCTAGGTAAAGTAAATGATCTTCAAAGTAACGCGGTTAATTATGTTAGTGCTTCATCTCAGGCGGAAATATTAAAAAAATTACTTAACAAAAACGTTTTAAACAAAGAAGAATTATACACGATTAATCGTGCAAAAAATTATAAGCCTAATTCTAAACCAAAATATGTTAACATAAAAATATATAAGAAAGCCACCGCACTGGAGGCTTTGTTTGGAATGCTTTATTTAGAAAATAAACAAGATAGAATAAAAATAATAATGAAGGAAATATTAGGGTGATAATATGTATGTATTTGGTAAAAACGTAGCAAAAGAGTTAATTAATAATAAAAAAGAAATAAAAAAGGCGTATGTATTAGATACTTTGAAAAATGATGATGTTACAAAAAAACTAATAAATGAAAACATAAGTATAACATACTTAAAAAGAAATGAAATGGATAAGTTGCAAAATGGGAATCATCAAGGATTTATAATGCAAATACCAGACTTTAAATACTATGATGAAAAAATGATGTTTTCTAACTTGGGCAATAATCCTTTTATCGTTATTTTAGATCATTTAGAGGATCCACATAATTTTGGTGCAATAATAAGAACTTGTGAAGCTGCAGGGGTAGATTATATAATCATTCCTAAAAACAGAAGTGTATCAGTTAATTCCACCGTAATGAAAACAAGTGTTGGCGCATTAGATAACGTTAGAATAGTTGAGGTTACTAATTTAAATAACACGATTAATAAGTTAAAAAATAATGGCTTATGGATAGTTGGTACGGATATGGAAAATAGTGTTTCATATGATACGTTAGACTACAAAGTACCGGTTGCCATAATAATTGGTAGTGAAGGCTTTGGAATGAGTAATCTGGTAAAGAAAAATTGTGATTTTATTGCAAATATTCCAATGTATGGTAAAATAAACAGTCTTAATGCATCAGTTGCGGCTGCAATAATCATATATGAAGTAGTAAGACAAAGAAAGTAGGTGCTTCTTATAATGAAAAAAGGGTATAATGATTATGAAAATGATTCGGAATTATTGTATTTAGTTTCTGATAATAACGAAGATACGAATGAAGTGATTTGTAAGAAATATGAGCCGGTAATATCTTATTATGCTAAAAAGTACAGCGTTTATGTTGAAGGAAAAGGAATTGATTATAATGATTTATATCAAGAGGGCTTAATAGGCCTTATTGGTGCAATTAAATCATTTAAAGAAAAGCGTGATATAAAGTTTTCTACTTTTGCTTTCTTATGCATAAAAAGGAAAATGATTACCGCTATTAAAAATGCTAATAGAAAAAAGCATAGTATTTTAAATGAATCGTATTCCTTAGATTATAAACAAGATGAAGATGATTTAAGGGGCTTTGATAACCTTTTATCAACTACTAGTGGGGGATTAGAAGATCTTTTGGTTAGTAAAGAAGATAATGAATTATTTAACAGAAGATTAAACGAAGAATTAACGGATTTTGAAAGAATGGTATATGAACTTAGAATAAATAATTTTTCTTATGAAGAAATAGCTGGAACACTTGGAAAAACGATAAAATCTGTTTCCGGAGCATTAGAAAGAATAAGAATAAAATTAAAAGTTATTTTAAACGAAATGGATTGACTATTAATATAATTTGTGCTACTATCTAATTAGTTAGCACTTTAAAAGGTGTTTTTATTTTGGAATAATAGGAGAAATAGCATGGAAAAGAAAAATAAAAAGAAAAAAAGAAGAAATTTATTTGTCTTTTTAAAAGATTTTTTCAAGGATGTAAAAAAAGAAGCAAAAAAAGTTATTTGGACATCAAAGAAAAACTTGTTTAAGTATTCGGTTGCAACGCTTGTGTTTATGCTTTTTATATGTTTATTTTTCGTTGGAACTGATTTGATTATCGCATTAGTATCTTACGTAAAGGAGTTAATTGGTTAATATGGAAGAAAAAAAATGGTACGTTGTAAACACTTATTCTGGACATGAATCAAAGGTTAAAGAAAAATTGGACATGAGAATAAACTCAATGGAAATGCAGGAAAACATTTTTAGGGTAATTGTTCCAGAAAGAAAAGAAGTTGAAATAAAAGATGGTAAGAAAAAAGAGAAGATAAAAAAATTATTTCCTGGTTATGTGTTGGTAGAGATGATTATGTCTGATGAGTCTTGGTACATCGTTCGTAACACACCAGGAGTAACCGGTTTTTTAGGCTCATCTGGTAAGGGAGCAAAACCAATTCCTTTACGTGATGATGAGGTAGAAAGAATCTTTAAAGAAATTGGTTATAAAGGAGAAACAGTAGTAGTTAACTATGAAGTTGGAGATAAAGTTAAAATTACTGATGGACCATTTAAAATGCTTGCCGGTAAGATCATCGAACTTAATACCGACGAAGGTAAAGCTCAAGTTGCGATTGACTTATTTGGTCAAGAAACTAACGTTGAGTTAGAATTAACTCAATTTACAAAAGATAATTAATAAAAAAGCACTTGCTTTTATCATGGATGCTGTGATAAAATGTTAGTCGCAGCTATATGTTTATATAGATGATGAAAGAAAAATAAGTGGGAGGCGCGGATTTAAAAATAAAAGCTATTTGACCACTCGCGAAAAAATAATTTATAGGAGGTGTTTTTCGTGGCAAAGGAATTAGTAAGAAAACTAAAATTACAATTACCAGCAGGTAAAGCTACACCTGCCCCACCAGTAGGTACCGCACTTGGACCATTAGGTGTTAACTCTGGTGAGTTTTGTGTTAAATATAACGATGCAACAAAAGATAAAATGGGAGATATTGTTCCGGTTGAGATATCAGTTTATGATGATAGAAGCTTTGAACTTAGGTTCCTAACTCCACCAACCGCATTCTTAATTAAAAAGGTTGCTAAGATTAAAAAAGGCTCTACAAAAGGATCTTCAGAAATTGTTGGATCTTTAACAACTGCGCAATTAAAGGAAATTGCTGAAATTAAATTACCTGATTTAAACGCGTATACCGTAGAAGATGCTATGAAAATAGTTGCGGGTACCGCAAAAAATATGGGTATTGAAATTAAAGATTAATAAAATAGTAATAATAAAATAAATCATATAGATTTGTCTATGTGGGAGGAAAATCCGCTATATACCACAAGGAGGTTGTGAAAATGAAAAAGAAAAGTAAGAAGTATACTGAAGCTTTATCTAAGATTGAAAAAGGAAAATCATATCCTTTAGAAGAAGCTGTAAAACTAGTTAAAGAAACTTCTACATCTAAGTTTGATGGAACCGTTGAAATAGCAGTTAGGTTAAACTTGGATACAAAGAAAAATGATCAACAGTTACGTGGGGCTATCGTTTTACCACACGGAACTGGTAAATCAAAGAAAGTATTAGTATTAGCTAAAGGTGATGCTGCAAAAGCTGCGGTTGATGCTGGTGCTGACTTTGTTGGTGACGTTGACATGATTAACAAAATTGAAAAAGAAAACTTCTTTGATTTTGACGTAATCATTGCAACGCCAGAAATGATGCCAATGCTTGGTAAGTTAGGTAAGGTTTTAGGTCCAAAAGGATTAATGCCAAACCCAAAAACTGGTACGGTTACCATGGATACTAAAAAAGCTGTTGAAGACGTTAAAAAAGGACGTGTTGAATACAGAACTGATTCTTATGCTAACGTACACGCACTAGTTGGTAAGGTTTCATTTGATGAGGATAAGTTAGTTGATAACATAAGGACGTTTATGGACGTTATTATTAAATCTAAGCCACAAGCTGCAAAGGGTACTTACTTAAAGAACGTATCAATTGCTTCAACAATGGGGCCAGGAATCAAAGTTGATTTAAACTCATTTGACAAATAATAATAAATGATATAAAATATTAATCGTTATTGCCTTATGGCATTAATTATAAAGTACCAAAGACAGTAGGAGCGATACTTTCGCGTAACTATATTCCTACCGAGGACGAAACTTAAATAATAAAATTTTAAGGTCTTCATGTCTTCGGATGTAGAAGACCTTTTAATTTATAAGGTACTTATTATACTAGCAAAGGAGGAATAACAATGGCAAACCAAGCTATAATAGCTAAAAAAGAAGAAGTGGTTAATGAGATAGCTGATCGTGTTAAAAATTCTGCAAGTGCTATTTTATTTGATTACCGTGGTTTAACTGACGCAGAAATAACTGAATTACGTCGTAAATTACGTGAAAATGAATCATCTTATAAAGTATATAAAAATACTTTAACAAAAAGAGCATTTGATAAATTATCTATTAACCTAGATGAATGCCTTGAAGGTCCATCTGCAATCGCTACTTCAAGCGATGCTATTGCACCTATTAAGGTATTAGCTGACTTTGCTAAAAAACATCCCGCACTTGAGTTAAAAGGCGGAATAGTAGATGGCAAAGAAACAAGCTTAAGTGAATTAAATGAATTAGCAACTGTTCCATCAAGAGATGGCTTACTTACTATGTTTGCTGCTGGTTTAATGGAACATGTTAAAAACGTTGCTATATGTCTTGACTTACATAGTCAAAACTTAGAAGAAGAAAATTAATAAATGGGAGGAAAATAAAAATGGCAAAATTAAGTACACAAGAAATTATTGATGCAATAAAAGAAATGAAGATTCTTGAAGTTAAAGAATTAGTAGACGCTATGAAAGAGGAATTTGGTGTAGATCCATCAGCTGTTGCTGTAGCTGCTGCACCTGCTGCTGGAGCTGCTCAAGAAGAAGAAAAAACTTCTGCAACAGTAGTATTAAAAGATGCAGGATCTGCTAAGATTCAAGTAATTAAAGCAATCAGAGATATTACTGGTTTAGGATTAATGGAAGCTAAAAAGTTAGCTGATGAAGGTGGAAACATTAAAGAAAATGCTCCAATGGAAGAAGCTAATGAAATTAAAGCTAAGTTAGAAGAAGCTGGCGCTACTGTTGAACTTGCATAAGTTAGTTAAATAAGTACTATAAGAACTACTATTCGGTAGTTCTTTTTTATTAACATATAAAAAATACATGATATTATAATTAGACAAGGAGGAAAAGGTATGAAAAAAATATCTAAACGTATTTTAGCAGGTGCATTAGCAGGAACAATGCTTGCTTCTTTTGCGGGTTGTACAGGTAATTCTAAAGATGAAATTCCATCTAATCTTTCTTCATATCAACAATCATTTGTAGATGAATATGGATATAGAAATTATACGTATAACGAACTATCAGAATACATGGTAGTAAAATATAAAACAATTGGTTCAAATAGCGAAAAAATTTCTGTGTTACATCCTTTTTATGATGCTATAAGTGATAACATATATGTTTATGATTTAGAAAAGGAAAATTTAGGTGAATTTGAACTTTCTGATGATGAGAGGATGCAGTATAATGAAGGTAATACAAAAAAAATAACTGATAGTAAAATTAAAATTGTTGCAAACACACTTGGAAATGATGTTTTAGTAGAAAACCTAACTAAATATTTAGTTGAAGCTTATGGTGTAAAAACTTCATATTCATCACTTGAACTTTATGATGTATTAGATAAGTTGTCTTATTTTAAGAGTTATCCATTATACGTTGACGAAGCAACACTAACTAAGATTAATGATAAAGTAATGATAAAGAAATAATATGGTTATAAAAGAATGCGAATTATTTCGTATTCTTTTTATTTATGTTATAATTTCCTTGTGGTGATATAAATGTCTCATTATTTTACGAATGAAGAAAATTTAAAATCGGAAATAAAAAAAGTAAATGCACTTATCCACAACATAAGTTATTACTTTTATACTGATAATGGCGTTTTTTCTAAGGGAGAATTGGATTTTGGCACTGAATTGCTATTGAAAACTTTCAAATATACTTATCCACAGGGAAAAACATTTCTTGATATGGGTTGTGGATCTGGTGCAATTGGAATATATGCATCACTTTTGGGTTTTGCTGTGGATATGTCTGACGTTAATAAAAGGGCAATTCATTTATCAAAAATGTCTCTAAAAGAACAAGAATTAAAAGCTAACGTTTTTTTATCTGATGCTTATGAAAACATAAATGGTAAATATGACTATATAGTATCTAATCCTCCGATTCGGGTGGGTAAAGAAAAACTATATGAAATAATAATGAAAGCTAGGGACCATTTAAAAGAAAACGGAGAACTTTGGATAGTCGTAAGAAAAAAACAAGGAGCAGAATCTTTAATCAGGGATATGAAAGAAGTATATAATAGTGTTGAAGTGGTTGCTAGGAAAAAGGGCTTTTATATAATTATGGCAAAATAAAACATAAATAGCTTAAATTATTTATGTTTTTTTTGTGAAATGTATTGACAATGCTAGCTTTTTCTTGTAATATTTTAAATTGGTACTGTGTCTTTAATTTTAGACATGTTCTTTAAAAATTTATAGTTTAGGGGTGGAATTGCGTGGCTTATAAAATAAGAAAAGTAAACGAATACCGTGAAAGAAGAGACTTCTCAAGAGTTAATAATTCCCTAGAATTACAAGACTTACTTGAGATACAAACAAAATCCTATAATTGGTTTATTAAGGATGGAATC
>CASEJU010000055.1 GCA_949288335.1 uncultured bacterium
AAATGTAATTTATATAGTGGCTATTAATATGCCAAGTTATAAAATATGTGATGACAGGACTATGATATTTTGGGCATTAACTCCAAAACCACTGTTGGGAGTTCGATTCTCTCATCCCCTGCCATTTAGATTTGAACACATGAATCTAGAATTGTATTTTTTAAGATTATGTGATAATAATAGCACCTAGAGATTGGGCGCTTTTTTATTATAATCGTTTTATTAAAAGGAGTCGAAATTTATGAATGAGTATCCACAAATTAACAATGGTAAAAAACCGAATGAAATATTAAATGCCAAATTAATATTTTGGTTACCACCAGATTCTCCATATGGAAATCTTCAATTAAAATATATGGATATCATTCAAAGAATAGATATTATCAATCACAAAATTATTGACACATTTAATATCTGGAATCGTATACACAGCACTCAAGGTTTTACTTCATTTTTATTAATGCAACATCGATCTTTAAATGAAGAAATCGTTTTTCATATAAGAAGAATAACAGATGAACTCATTGGATTAGTATATTTATTAAAATTTTATGACAACAATAATTGTTATCCCAATATTATCAAAATTAATGATATTGGTACATTGAAGAAGAATTTTGATCAACTTCCATTATTTAATAAATATTCAGATTTTTTAGATACTATGAATAACATTTCTAATGCTTTTAAACATAGTTTTATAAATAGTGATGTGAGTTTAATCATAGGACAATTAGAGCCATGTATAACCGCACTTCATTTACCCAGCAATAATTTATCGAAAGATTTAAAATTTTATAATATTTCTCTTAAAAATCAGCTGGTTGCACCATTCAACGAACTTTACTCAGATATCACCAAGTGGTTAAATACATTTAGTAAAAAACATCGAAATTAATTATTCGTTCTTTACATTAAGTGTTTTGCTATAATAATTTAATAGAACTAAAAGATTTGTTTTAGATAAACTTAGTACGATAAAGTATTATTTTTTTATAAAAAACGTTGATTCGGCATTTCATAGTTTATACTTTGATTATATGTCAAGAGACATAAGATTTAAGAATATAATTATAGGATACATGTATTGAAATGAATATTGCTCATATATTTTCAGAAAAAATAGGCGTAGTACAAGAATTTGTCTTGATTTAATACTAAAGAAGAATTTAAAGATAATCATAAATTAAAAGAACATATATAAAAAGCTATATTTCAAACAATAAAAAGAAACACTCTCTTAACATAGAAAAAACATACCATTAAAAAAGTATGTTTTTATATTGCAAATAAAACTATCTCCGTTGGAAAAATTATACTACCATAACATCTTAAATAAAACTTATAAGATGAATCCATATCATTAATCATTAATGGTATCTTATATAAATCCTCATGATTATGATAAACGGATATTAATAACTTTGGATGCTCATTTTTAATATGTCTTTCACAACCTTTTAAAGCCTTTTGTTCAGAACCTTCTATATCCATTTTAATTAAAGTTACTTTATCTTTTATGTCATTATCAATAGTAGTTGCTATAACTTCTTTATCACCAGTTTCCTTTATGGTATTAGCGGATGCCCCAGTTTCGTTTTCGTTTATGTATAACACACCCTCATGATCTGATGCTGCTTTATTAACAAACTCTATGTTCTTATACTTTCTTAAGTTACCTTTTAACACTTCAAAAGTTTCTTTAGTTATTTCATAACAATATATTTTTTTATAGCTATCTTCTCCAAAGGTATCGATATAATTTAATATAGTATCTGCCGTATACGCTCCTAAATCAACGATTACTTCATCACTGTCTGGTTTTAATATATCTAAATCTAAATACTGCTCATAGTTTTTTTCTAAAGCATTTGCAATGGTTACAAAATCAAAGTTATACCAGTTATTTAAAATGGCATATAAAAGCTTTTTAGAGCGATAATCAGATAATTTATTATATATAAACACATAATCATCTATATGCTCCTTTAGTGAATTAGCACGGTTGTATAACTCTTCGTATTCTTCATTACTTCTTTTAAGTTTTCCCCAGTAACCAAAGTTTGCGTAATAATCTTCTAGTGACTTTTGTGTCTCTAGTGGAATTTTAAAGAAAGCATCTTTTATGTTGTTAAACACTTCTTCCTTAGTCTTGTTTTTTATCTCAAAAGCAAGCTCATTAAATTTCTTATCTATAGTATTCATTTTATCCTCCTTTTTACCAGCTAAGATATTATATGAAAATAAAATGAAAGTAGCATAAAAAAATAAAAGATAAAGAAAACTATCTTTTATTTTAAATTAACATAATACAAGGTGTTACTATCAATATCAAAAAAGTAAATCATATACTTATGTTTTCCACGTTCGTTTAAATAGAAGTAATCTCCTTTCGATATAACAGTATCATCAAAATCGTATTCTTTTTGTCTGTCTTCTTTTTCCATTAATTCTTTAACGTTTGTAAAAATATCCTTAATTTTATTTATATCTTCTTCTTTAACATCCTGGTAAATATCATCTTTTAAAACAGAAGATGCACCTTTATAATAATACTTGCCATAGTCTAAGTAATTACCGTTAGTGTTTCTACCAAACGATTCATAAAAGTCATAATATCCTTTAGGAACGTTTGCGTTTTTTGAATATCCACTACTTATACCTGATATTACAATATAAACTATAACGAATGTTATAACTATGAACGGGACCGAAAAAAGTAGTCCTAAAGTTATCCAAATAAGTTTTTTCGTCTCTTTTTTTACATCGATATCCATAATTTATTCACAAGTCCTATAAACCAATCATTACAAACGTATAAATTAAGAACGTAGAACGTTGTCATTATCATTAAAAACTTTATTCCGTCATGATTTAATCCTTTTAGTATTTTTTTAGCGATTAACATAAACAAAATAAGTTCCATGGCCAAAAATAATATTACTTGTAATCTTAAAATGGTAAATCCAAAACGTTCTATGTATAAAAACATTCTATAATAAGAGTTAAAGATCAAAAACGCTGAGAATATAACCAATAACAAAACCAAGTTTTTAGTTACTTTACTTTTTTCTATGTTCTTTGTTTTATACATTAAATAAAGAATTATAGAAAAGTTTATTAACGTTACGAACAATAACTGGAAAAATCCTTCCCTTGCGTAGCTTGAGTATATATAACCATCAGGTATTTGTAAGAAGTTTCCACATAATTTTGATACTTCTGATATTAAGAATAGCACAAACACGAAGTTCACCACTGATAACATTGAAATAACAATGGTATTATCAATGAATTTATACTTAGTTTCCTTCATTTCTAAGTTTTTATTTCTTAGCAAGTTTATTCCTATACTAAACAATATTATAAAATATATAACAAACTTTATTATGTTTCCTAAGTTAAAGTCAAAGGAAAATAATATTTTATCCATGAACTCACTAAAATAATCATCCGCACTAGAAAGTAAAAGAATAATAACAACGGAAAACACAAGTCCTATTGCAATTCCCGCGATCACTTTTAATACGTTTCCCATTTTTCCACTTACACTTCTAATTTTAAGATATTTAAAGTTTTTAAAAATATGCTGTGGAAAAAGTTTAAACATAAAGGAAATATTTTTCAAAGACACCACGTAATTCTTATTTATTAACAAGAATAAAAACGTTGATATTAAAATTGGTAACACAATAAGGTTTAATATCATGTTAACCTGTGCAATCTCACAGTCAAAAAAACCTAAAATTACGTTACTAATCAAAATAAGAATGATTGGTATTAACATAAAGTATGCTTTTTTATTAACATCTTTATCATCCATTACCAATATAATGCTGCATAATAATAACGCTAAGAAAGGAAAACAAACGTTTTTAAAATACCAATTTACATCTAGACTACCTATTATAACTATTAAAATAGCAGATATTAAAGGAACAAAAATGCTATCTTTTTTTATTTTAATTTCTTCCATCTTCATCACCCTTATACTCTAGTATGTCACTAGGCTGACAGTTAAGAGCTTTACAAATTGCTTCAAGCGTAGAGAACCTAATCGCCTTGGCTTTATTAGTTTTTAAAATAGAAAGATTAGTTGTTGTAATACCCGTTTTTTCACTAAGTTCGTTTAATGACATTTTTCTTTTAGCCATCATAACATCTAAATTAACTATTATCATACCCATCACCTACACCGTTAAATCCACTTCGTTTTTATAACAAATAGCAGCTTTTATAACCTCCGCTAACAAATAAAAACTAAGTGATATTAAAAAGCATAAAATCGCTACCACAAACGAAAGTAGAGTTGGAATGAAAAATGATTTTATAATAACTATCAAAAATAAAACCATAAACATAACTGCCATTACTTTTAAAGATCTTTCTATTTCTTTTCTAAAGGGGCTTTTTTTATAAATAACGTTAAATAGTCCAATTAGTTTATAAACAATGAACAAACAAATTACGTAACACAAGTAAAACGCTAACCTATATAACATACTATGAACATCAAATGCCTTTATACTAGAATCCTTAAATAAATCATATAAATCTGGTAAAAACACCAATCCCATAACACCAAGTATTAAAATAATTATTAATATAATTGATATTACTTTTGCAATAATACTTTTCTTCAAATTTCATCACCTCAAATAAATTATATGATTTATATTATCATTTGTCAATATATTTTTATCGTTTATCATAAACTTATATATGATTTACATTCATAACAAACATTCTTTGTTTAAAAAAATGTTTTATGGCACAAAATAAATAAGTGATGCAAGTATATATTCCTATAAAAGCAAAAAAATAGTGCTTATTTTAAACACTATTTTTTATTCAACGCTTTTTAAAGATTCTATCATATCAATTTTCTTTAGTGAGTAATGTGTAATTATAGTAACTATTATGGTAAACAAGATGGTTATTAAAGCTGCACCTACAAAACTAAAGAAATTTATGTGTCTAATAAACCTTACCATTTCTATTTCAACGGTATCAATTATTATGTTAGTTAAGAAGACTCCAAATAAAAGCCCAAACATAATTCCTATAATAGTTAATATAATAGTTTCTTTATTAATGTAATTATCTACTTCTTTATGAGTAAAACCAAGTACTTTAAGCGTTGCTATTTCTCTTTTTCTTTCACTTATGTTTATGTAAGATAAATTATATAAAACAACAAATGATAAGCACGCTGATAATATTATTAATATAACAACTATACTATCTAATGATTTTAACATGTTATCTATTGTTCTTATCGTACTTTGGGTAGAAATAACCGTCATTACGTTATCACTTTTTAATAATTCTTTTGAAACGTTATCTTCTTGTTTGCTTTCTTTTAGTTTAGTAAACACAACGTTAGTCTCGTACTCACCAAAGTTATTTTCATAAGTTTGTTTATTCATGAAAACATAATGTCCAACGTAGTTTTCACATATTCCTGATACAACAAACTCATAACTAACACCATTTGCGTCTTGAACGCTTATTTTATCTCCTACTTTGGTATTGGTTAAATCCGCTATTTTA
Organism: uncultured bacterium; assembly: GCA_949288335.1. GTDB lineage: Bacteria > Bacillota_I > Bacilli_A > RF39 > UBA660 > Aphodocola. The sequence goes on from CASEJU010000055.1 coordinate 5,554, forward strand.
TCCGTTATTATAACTCTATTATTCTCTAATTTTAACTCTTTTTTGGTTTTAACATCGTTTAATGATAAAATGCTGTTTAATCCATTTTCTAACGTTAAAACATTAACACTATAACCATTTGATGTTCCGGTAATTATGTTGGTGTTTAAAGTTTCTTTTATCTTTTTATTAGAAAACAAATCATTTATTTCATCATTAGTTGTTCCATCGTTTAGATAAACCATGTTATCAAAGTTAAACACGTTTTGAAATTGGTAAGTTGGAATATCAACAATTGAATCTCTTATACCAAAACCAGTTAAGATTAATCCGGTGCATCCTAATATACCAACGATTGTCATAATAACTCTTTTTTTATCTCTAAAAATGTTTCTTACGATTACTTTATTAGAAAAACTTAACCTGTTCCATATGAACGGAATTTTTTCCAATAACACCCTTTTACCATTTGAAGGAGCTTTAGGTCTCATTAATTCGGATGGTTTTTCTTTTACTACCTTTCTTATTGTTAAAAGTGTTGTTCCGCATATACAAACAAGCGCGATTAAGCAGCCTAAAATAACATAAGTAGGATTATAATCATATGAGAAACCTGGAATATCAAAGATTATTCCGTATATATTCCATATGTATCTAGGAAGAATAAAGTATCCTAAAACGCATCCCAAAACGCATCCTAAAAAACACGCTAAAAAAGCATATAACACGTATTTTTTTCTTATGTGTTTGTTGCTAAAACCTAGTGATTTTAAGGTTCCTATCTCACCTCTATCATCTTCTACCATTCTAGACATTGAAATAAGGCTAATTAATACCGCAACAACAAAGAAAATCGTTGGAAAAACATCAGATAAATTAGCAACACTATTACTATCATTAATAAAGTTTTGGTAAGTACTATCATCTAATCTATCATATAAATACCAAGTACACTTAGGTATTTCATCAAGACTTTTTCTAGCATCACTTATTTTATTTTCAAAAGCTAACTTACTATTATAATATTCTTTTAAATTATCATTATATAAATTTAAGTTACTATTATAACTTGAAATAGCGTTATTATAAGATGCAAGCCCGTTTTGATACTCATTATAATAACTTACGTATAAATCGTAAGACTCATCATACTTAAGTTTCATGCTATCATATGAACTAGTGCCTTTTAGATACTCGTTTTTAGCATCTTCAATTTTAGTTATGCCATTAAATAACTCATTAGTTTTATCGGTGTTATCTTTATAAAGTCTTAAAAAACTTATTATTTTATCATAGTTTGGAACACTATTAGGTAACGCGTTAATTATCATATCAATGTTATTAGGATCAGAAAAGTATCCGTTTTCCATTAAATATGTTAAGACGTTTAGTGCGTTTTTAATTTCATTATAATTTTCATTATCACTAGGAATGCTATTTATAAGATCTTCTTTGGTAATTTTACCTTTAACATAATCAACTATTTTATCATCAAGGTTAAGTTCGTATATACTATCTACCGTTTTTATTACGTTTTCATAATTAGGTAAGTTAGTTGGAATTAAACTTATAACAACTGGTTTTGTTATGTCTTCATCATATAAATCATTATTAATTTTTATAACATCATCATAAGTTAAATCATATTCTTTTAGGTTGTTATTAATTTCGTTTATACTTAAATCTATTTGTTTTTTAGCATTTATAAGTTTGTTATTTGCTTTTTCTAATTCGTCTTTAAAAGTATCAAGCAATTTTTCATTATTAGAAAGTTCTATGCTAGCATTATCTAGCGTTATTTTTGTACTATCTAGTTTTAATTTTCCACTATCAAGCTCTTTTTTTGCACCATCTAATTTTGCTTTAGCACTATTTAGTTCATATACACCATCATTTTCATTTTTTGTTATCTCTTCGTTTAGAGCATCATATATTTCTTTATATCTTTCGTTTTGTGCATCTTTTTTTATTGCCTCAATTTCCTTTAAGGCGTTATTTATAATTTTTTTATAATCTTTTGAGTTAGTAACCTCATTTTTAGCACCTTTTACCGTAACGTACATTTCGGTATAATAATCCAGGTTAAAATTATCTTTATTTACGTATGCATAATAGTTTATTTTACCCGTTCCTAAATTAGTGTTTCCTCTATCTGATGATGAGTTTGCACTATTTATGTACAAAGGACTTTTAACAGTTCCTACTATCTTTAAATTAGTTTCTTTAAAAGTATCATCATTTTCTATTTTAATATAATCTCCAAGTTTTAAGTTGTTTTTATCAAGAAGAGCTTCTTCTACTAAGATTTCATTATTTTTTTTAGGCTCTCTTCCAGACGTTATTTTAACTTCATTTACACCATCATCTAGCGCGATTAACTTAACAACCGGCTTTCTTTTTCCTATTTTCATTACAACGTCTTTTGAATTTGTTAAGTAAGCATCTTCTACCGAATCTAACTTTTCTACCTCTAAGGCACTTTTTTCGGTAAATCCAAGCGTTGAAATTAACTTTATATCATAATAATTTGATTCATCATAATAATCATCAAGCGATGCCATCATGCAAGGTGCCGCCATGGTAATTCCAACGAATACACCAACTCCCAAGAAACTCATAACAAGAAGTGATAAAAACCTTTTAAATGATGATTTTATTTCTCTAAAACAGGTCGTATTAATTCTATTTTTCATAAATTACCACTCTATTTCATCAATACTTTTTGGTTTTTTGTTAATAACTACGTCACTTACACTACCATTTTTAAACTTAATTATCTTATCTGCCATTGGTGCTATCGCAGCGTTATGAGTAATTATTACAACGGTCATATGTTCTTTTCTTGATGTTTCTTCAAGTAGTTTTAAAATCTGTTTACCTGTTTTATAATCAAGCGCTCCGGTTGGTTCATCACATAAAAGTAGTTTAGGATTTTTAGCGATTGCACGAGCGATTGCAACTCTTTGCTGTTCTCCTCCGGATAGTTGTGACGGAAAGTTATCCATCCTTCCTTTTAACCCGACTTTGTTTAAAATTGTTTTAGGATTTAAATGGTCTTTACATAGCTGTACGGCAAGCTCTACGTTTTCTAGTGCCGTTAGGTTTTGCACCAAGTTATAAAATTGAAACACAAAACCAATGTTATTTCTGCGGTACATAATTAAATCTTTTTCGCTGTAATCAGTGATGTTTTTTTTATCTACTATAACATCACCACTAGTTACGGTATCCATTCCACCTAATATGTTTAAACAAGTTGTTTTACCCGCTCCAGATGGACCTAGTATTACAACAAGCTCTCCTTTTTCTATTTCAAAAGAAGTTTTATTAAGTGCTTTTATCTTTACTTCGCCCATTTGGTATACTTTATTTACGTTTTTAAATTCAATATAAGCCAATATAACCACCCTCTTTAGTGATATATTATACAACAAAAAAACAAATTTTTTCAATTTTTATTTTATTATTAATTATTTTTAATAATTAAACTAAAAAACAGTTCTTATTTTAAACTGTTTTATTGCTGTGAAAAAGTCATGGTCATACCAAGGTTTGATACCGTAACTTCACTAGTTGATAATTCGGTTGCATTCTGACTATAACTTATTAAAGCCATACAGCCAGTTGATTCTCCAGGTTTTAATGGATACATATTTAAATCAATCGTTGGTGAATCAGATTGTCTAGGTCCTGAGCATCCGTAAACTATTTCAAGAGCATTAGTTGTAATTTCAACGGTTTGACATGATCCATTATCTTCGTTACACGTTACTTCAACTTTTTGATTGCCACAAATTAGTTCCTCATCTTCTTTATTTCCAGTAGAAGACGTACACGTAATCTCCGGCACGGTGATATTAGTTGCTTTTACAGTGGTTTCTCCGTCATTTACAACGTCCCATCCAAAAGACGCTAAATCACCAGGCTTAGTTAGGGTAACCGAAAAATTACCAATCGTAGTTTTATCAATTATTTGTGGTAAAGAAACAAACATATCTTCTGTGGTAACTTCTATCCTATTATAATGCACGTCCATTTTATATGGATCAACTTCTAGCTCACCATTTATTGTTAAAACTTGTGATAACGCTGCAAACGCAACCGTTAAGCCAATAACTAACATGACTAAAACAATAATTATTATCATTTTTTTCTTTCTTTGTTTTTCCATCATCCATCACCACCGAGATTAATTTTGAACGTAGTTTAGCGTTAAGTCTAAACCAGTTATCGAAACATTATCATCAGGTGTATTTGATGCTTTCGCATCATAATAAACAATATAAGTAAAAAGTTGTGTTTCACCTGCTTTTATAACATCACCCTCTTTTAAAGAATATCCATTCTCTATTATATATTCAAACATTTCTTCTTCCGAATCAAAATTAGGAGCTATTTCTTCCATTTCTTCTTGGCTCATCAAAAACGATATAACCTTTAAGTTGTCACATACCATTTGCGCATCTTCTTCATCACCAGTTAAAGACGTACATATTGGTCTTTCATTTTTAACTATGCTATCTAATCTTGCATCTATGGTTCCAGAGTTTACAAGGTTGACCCCAATTACAGCATGGTCTCCAGGCTTTCTTAAGTAAGCTTTAAAACCAGTTATGGATGTACCTGTTACCTCCGGCTTTTCAACTTTACCACCCGGGTAATCCATCGCAAAAGATTCAGGATCAAATTGAACGTTCCAAGAAGCTGCATCTACGTTTGCAGATCCATTTATTGTTAAAGTTTGCGATAGTGCTGCAAACGCAACCGTTAAACCTAAAACTAATAAAACTAATGCAATAACTGTTAACGTTTTTATTTTTCTTTCTTTTTCCATTTTACCACTCCTATGTTACTACTTTTACTATTATAAAATATATACTACCCATCTAAACATAATTATACTATCTATAAAGTGTCAAATCAACATTTTACAATTTATATGTTAAAAAAATGTAAAAAGATAGATTTAATCTATCAATTTAAAATATAAATACCTAAATTTAAGAAACCTGCAAATAATATCCATAAGACGTAAGGGAAGTTTAAATACGCCGTCTTTTTATCAATTTTATAAAACTTTACAATCATAATAACAACAGATACTAAAAGAAGTATAATCCAAATAAACGCGAATAAATAAGCACTAAATCCAAAGAATATTAAACTCCAAAGTGAGTTAATAACAAGCTGAATACCATACCAAATAATTGCATCACTTTTATTCTTATCATTTGATTCAGTAATTATATAGCAAGATATACTCATTAATAAATAAAGAATGCTCCATACAATCGGAAATATTATTCCAGGTACGTCTACCGGTTTTTGTAGTTCCTTAAAGGTATCCATGTTATTCATGGTAAACCAACTAAAAAAGCTTCCAACTATAAAAGTAATTAGGGTTATTATAATTAATCTTTTCCAGTTTATTTTTTTCATGTTATCACCACTATTATTTTAGTTTATTTCTTCTATTTTATGCCTCATAAAACTCTTTTATAAATTTATAAGTTATTCTTTGCAGTATTCTACTAGACTCTTCGTCGTATAAATTATATTGTTTAATACCATTATTGTTAGAGAAATTAGAAATAACCTTTACACAAGCATAAGAAATACTATTTATATGACAGAACTCACCTACGCTACCAGACTCACAGTCCACTGCGCCGGCATTATATTCTCTTCTTATACTATTAGATAAATTATAATTAGTAACAAACATATCAGACGTTGCTATTAAATCATTGGAATAACTTACCCCAACTGAATTACAGGATCTTTGCAAACATCCAACTAAGTCATCATCCGTCTTATAAAGCGCTTTATCAACTTTAGGTATTTGCCCGGCACCATATCCATTAGGCATAAAATCAACGTCAAACTGTAAACATGACCTTGGAATTACCGCCGAAAAAATATCATTCATATCGGTTATACTTCCCGCTGTTCCCATTACCAAAATCGCCTTAACGTTATAATTATCACAAATGAATCTTAAGCTGCTTCCAATGTTTACTTTTCCGTATCCACTTGTTAAGATTAAAAATTCATGTCCTTTATAATTACATTTATAAACTTCAGACATATTAGGACTTGTTTCTTTAGAATAATTTAATTTTTCTAATAAATAACTTACGTAACATTTATCAGACGTTACAATTGCTAGCATATAGCACCTCCTAATAAATGTATATTTGTTTTAATTTATTTTTATTTACATAAAATTATCTTAAGAAAGGATGATTTTATGGCATATAAAGTAGCGATTGACGCAGCAGCTGGTGGAAGCGATAATGGTGCAACAGGAAACGGAATAATAGAAAAAGATTACACTCTTTTAATTTCAAAATACATAAGTGAACGTCTAAATGATTTAGGAATAGAAAACTTTTTAATTAGAGATAGTGATGAAACATTAAGCGATAATGAAAGAGTAGAAATAATAAAAGACACATATGGTACCGGAAATAACATAATCGTAATATCAAACCGTTTAAACAGTGGAAATAACAATGGTGCAGAAATAATGTATCCATTAAGAAGTAATAGTAGATTAGCAGCAAGTATCGCCGGTAATTTAGAAGATATAGGACAAACCGTAATAAAATACTACCAACTAAGAAATAGTGATGATACCTCTTTGGATGATGATTATCTAATAAGGAACACTGCTAATAACCAAACGATTGTAATAGATTACGGATACGTTGGAAACGAAAGTGACGCAAACTTTTTAAAAAACAACTACGAAGCGCTTGCAGAAGCAGTGGTAAAATCAATCGCAGATTATGCTGGAGTTACTTATACACCAGCTAATTTAGAAGGTTACTTTATAGTTCAAAAAGGAGATAGCCTATGGTCAATCGCAAGCAAAAACAATACTACCGTGGATGAACTAAAAAAACTTAATAACCTATCTTCAAACACTTTGCAAATTGGTCAATTATTAAAACTGCCTACTTCTAGTGATAGCGAAAATAACAATACTTCAGAGAAAAACATATATACCGTAAAAAAAGGAGATAGTCTTTGGGCCATTGCTAATAAATACGGTACGAGTGTTGAAGAGCTAAAAAAAGCTAACAGTTTAACTTCCAATAACCTGTCAATCGGACAGACACTTATTATTCCAGGTAATAGTGTACCTGGACAAACAGAAATAACGTACACCGTAAAAAAAGGAGATAGTTTATGGGCCATTGCCAACAAATATGACACCACGGTAGAAAAAATTAAAAGTACCAACAATCTATCAACAAATACCTTACAGATTGGCCAGGTACTAATAATACCTAGCAGTTCTAGTTTTACTAATTACACCGTTGTAAAAGGAGATAATTTATGGAGCATTGCCAAAAGATATAACACAACCGTTAATAACATCAAAAAATTAAACGGATTAACATCCGATAGTTTATCCATCGGACAAAAACTGTTATTACCAACATAATTTTTAATATTTATAAACCATTATTTATGTTATCATATAAGTAATGGAGTGATTATATGACTTTTGATAAACAAGTTGAAAAAGCAAAACAAGAAAAACTAAAATACAGGATAATAAAAGATGTTGTATTTATCTTACTTGGAATCGTATTTTTAGCAATTTCTATTTTCGTTTCTTTTAAGAGCAAAGAAGATGATGTTGATAAAAATGATAATAAAACAAAAACAGCGATTACTACGGTAGAAAAAGACAAAAACTAATAATGTTTTTTTTCTTGCATAAATTTAATTAGGTGATTATATTGATAGTTAAGTATACAGAAAAAGAATTAGATTTACTAGCAAGATTAATGAGAGCAGAAGCCCTTGGTGAAGGTAACCTTGGGATGCTTATGGTTGGAAACGTTGGTATTAACCGGGTAATAGCAAATTGCTTAGACTTTAAAAACGTACGATCAATACAAGATATGGTATATCAATCTCCCGGTGGCTTTTCAGGCATAAACAGTGCTTTATTTCAAAGTTCATCTACCACAGCGGAAAAAAACTTAGCGAAAAGAGTAATTAGGGGTGAATACTTTCATCCAGCAACAAACGCACTATGGTTTTATGCTCCCGGAACTGGCAACTCGTGCAAAACAACTTGGTATAATCAAGCTAACGCAGGAAAATATAAAAATCATTGTTTTTATGAACCAGCAAAAGGTGTTTGTAAAGAATTACACTAAAAAAACTTATCGTTTGATAAGTTTTTTTTATGGGATAATTAAAGTTTGACCTATACTTAATATGTCAGAATTTAAGTTATTCATCATTCTAATAGCGTTTATACTAACACCAAAACGATTGGCAATACTCCATAAACTATCCCCTTTTTGAACGACGTAAAGATTTGATGTTGTACTACCATTACTAGAGTCTGTATTAGTAGGAATTATTAAAAGCTGACCAATACTTAATACGTCGGAGCTTAAATTATTAGCACGCTTTAAATCATCTACCGAAACTCCGTAAGCCGTTGAAATGGAATATAAACTATCTCCTCTTTGGACAATATAAGTATTCGTGTTTATAACGTCGTCATCATCTCCCGTACTTTCAACATCACCAGGTATAGTTAAAGTTTGACCAACACTTAAAATGTTACTAGTTAAATTGTTTTTGTTCATAATAGCAGCAGGAGTAGTGTTATACTTAAGCGCAATTGAATATAAAGTATCGCCTTTTTGTACTATATATACCGTATCCATATCCGGCATTTCTACACCACTATTCCCCGTGTTTGGTATTTGTAATACCTGACCTACGTAAATGGTATTAGTTGCTAAATCATTAAGGTTAGCTAGTTCATCCACCGTGGTGTTATTAGCATTTGCAATAGACCATAAGCTATCTCCTTTTTGTACAACATACGTTACGTTTGTCTGATCTGATGGTGCTACTCCAGGTATAACTAACTGTTGTCCAACACTTATTAAATTTGACGATAAGTTATTAGCATTTTTTATTTCGTTTACACCAACGTTAAACCTTTTAGCAATACTCCATAAACTATCCCCTTTTTGAACCGTATAGGTATCATTAACGGTGTTGCCTCCTGGTGCAACATAGTTATAACCTTTGTATTCTGCTACAGCTTTAACAACTGCCTCAGCCCATTTTTCCCAATCATTTCTAATTTGGTTTTTATCATCCTTCGTAGAATCCAAAAAAGCATATTCAATTAATACTGATTCAGCAGGTGAAGTATTTCTAATTATGTAATAATAATCTTGATTTTGATTTGATGGTAGCCTTCTTTGGTACCATTTTCTTATGTTTTGTCCGGTTGCCTCTATGTTATCAAGAATCATTTTAGATAATGTATCATTGTTTCTTAGTGCGTAAACAACTTCCGCACCGTCGCCACCACCGGCGTTTAAGTGATTAGAAATAACTATGTCATCACTACTTGTTATATTAGGTTTTATCACGTTTATGCGATTCGTTGGATTAAGAGTTGTATCACCAGTTCTTGTAATAACGGTTGGTATTCCAAGTTCTTTAAATCTGTTATACATATAATTAGCAATTTTAAGCGTATAATCCTTTTCTACTATATCTCCGCTTGATGCGCCAGGATCTGAGCCACCATGTCCAGCATCTACTATAACCATATTATCACTTCCTTCAAAGTATTGTATGATTAATACCTAATTGGGTGATAATAAAAAATAACACAACAGATATAAAAGAATACTTTGAAGAAATATATAATTATCTAAGAAAGCAAAATGATATAGATAAAACATTGTTAGATAAAGCCGATACTATTGAAAGATTACTTAAAAATATAGAAAGAAAATATGAACGTCCTTTTGAAGAAAAATAAGCTAATTGTTATTTATGCAATTAGTTTATTTTTTTGGACGTGGCACGTTCTGTTTGCTTTAGCAAATTAAAGTGGCAATAGAGCTAATAGGGTTTCAAAAGGGATAATCCCTTTGCACACAGCGTTATTGTATTTGACAATATCGTAGTTTGTTACCTAGTCGTCAAGAACTAGTTTTTAAACAGAAATTCATTAGTTACAAAGTTTCTTTTGGGTTTCTGTTTTTAATTTTCTTCATGATATAAATATTCATCTGGTATATTAGGATAACCACTAATATAAAAATTAAATATATCATTTAATACTTGTATACATATTCCATAAGAATTTTTATCTAATTTCTTTTCTTTGAAACAACTATATAATTGATTTTTAAAATTATAATATGAGTTTTCATAATTATTTTTATCTAAATTTTTAATATTGCTTATGTTCTGTATTATATTGCTTAATTCATTTATTTCTAATTCAATTTTAGAATTAACTTTACTTTCTATATCTTCAATTAATTCATATAAAGAAAGTGCTAATAAATAATTAGAATAATCAGTATTGGAAAAACTTTCATATTGATTAAAATAGTTTTTAAGGTCATTTATTGAATAATCATTCATATTAATTTCACTTAATTGATTACATAAATCAGAATCCAATACATAACCTTTTAGCGATATTTTATTAAGCTTTAATGTTTTCTCTATTTGATAATCGTTATCTGATAATTCTACAAGTTCATTTGCTTTTGTTATAAAATTAAATATTTTATTGTTAATATCATCATGAATTTTATCTATTTCAACATATGATTTTAATATTTTTACATTCAAATTATTATCCATGATATCATCATCCTTAATTATTATTTTAAATTTATAATTACTTCATTATATAATCTTAATAATTCATTATATGTTTGATTTAAACCAGCGCGATCATCTAATAGGATATTGTAATATACTTTTCTACTTTTAAATGGAATAAATGATGCATCATCATTAATAGGATCATATGGCAAATTTTCTTTTTATAAAATTGATTCTATTTCGTTATACCTATCTGGTTCAGAAGAAGTAAAAACTATAAAATAAGCATATTCTTTATATTTTTTAATCAAATCTTTAACCATTTTGTAGGAAGATCCTGTATTATGATAATCAAAAACTGTACTGTCCAAATCATATGCAATAATTAATTTTTTATGTACCTTAAATCTTCTTTTAATCGTTTATAAGATTTTTCTTTATTTAAGTATTCATCTATTATATTTTCATTCATATTGATTATCTCCTAATTAACATATAAATAATCATAAATAGCACACCACACACAAAACTAACAATTAATGATAATGTAATAATATTTGTAAATCCCTTACTTCCAGTTGAACTACTATTTGAACTAGATTTAGTTAAATTTTTAGATTTATTAAGTTGTTGCTTTTGTGCTTTTTGGTGTTTAATTGCTTGATTTTTTTCTTTTATTTGTTTATGAACTTGTATTTCACTTTGACTTCTTTGAGCAAATGGTTTTTGATTTTTAGTTTGTTGTGCTTGAACTTGTATCACATTTTTATCATTATCAATAGTTATTTTTTTAGTTTGAGTTTCTATTACTTTAGGTTTCTTCATGATTGAAGTTATTTGTCTTAGCTTTTCTTTATCAACCACTTTTACTAAAACTTTATTATCAATAATATCCTTTTCTCGTTTTGCTGCTGCCTTTGTTATATATGTGAATTCTGGAGACATAAGTCTAATATTTCTTCCATTACTATTATAGTTTATAATTTGATTTTCCTCATTAATGCCGCCAAATAAAGTTGCTTTAGTTATGATTTGTTCAATAGATTTTTGAATACTAAAATTTCTTACAACCATACCTTCTTTAGTGGCAATAGTAGGAAATATTGAAACATCAACACCATTAACAGATAATTCCATACCATAATCTTCGCCACATAATTGTAGTGAATCGCTTATAATATGATATTTATCTTTATGTTCAAGAATATATTCTCGTATTTTAGCCATATCTTCCAACTTGGCATGTGCATCAACATCTCCAATTATTCTTTTAGGCTCTTCACCAGTCATAATATATGGAATTGTACCACCATATATAGAAAGTGTTGATGATAGCATTTCATCATCAAAAAGTATTCCGATAGTTTCTCTTATATTAGAAAAATTACTATCAACTTTACCACTTTTTACTTGTTCTTCTAACATTTTTTTTCTTCTTTCATCTTGTATGCTTTCATCTATAGCTTCGTATCTTCTATCAATTTGTTCTTTTGATAAATTTTGTTCTAACATTTTTTTAATAAACTGTTCTATCTTACTATCATCAAATTCAATACTATAATCACGTTTTATATGCTCAACTCTTTTTTTAGTTACATCGACAAATCTTTTTTGTTTTTCCTTACGTGTAACATATTCTTCTATTGTTTGTCTTACTAAATCATCTATCTTACTTTTAATTGAATCAATGCTTTCATCAGAACTATTGAACATAGTTTTAGCCCTAGATATTTGTTCATCGCTTAAAATATTAGGATATTCTTTATTTAAATACCTAGCCAAGTTATCTATATAAGTGTTTATTTCAACATGTTTTTCATCCATATCTTTACCTCTTTTCATATATCCTATACTATATGTAATTATAACATATTTTGAGATCCTTTTTTATAAATAGTTTTAATCATGTTTATTAAAAGTGTTAATTAAGTGCATGTATTCTTTTTTATACATGCCATTACTATCAATAATATGAGCATTTAAATTATTACCATTATTATCAATGCAATGATTCCATGTTAAATTATCACTATTACCCCAAGTAACAAATCCTTTTAAACAATCTTTATATTGTTTTATAAAAGTATTCATTATTATTTGTCTTTCTCGTTCATCATTACATATAAAATCAAATTCAGTACAATATAAAGAAATATTAAGTTTTTTGTATTTTTTTGAAGTTTTAATAATATCATTTATAGATAATTTTTTATTATAAGATATTTTTTCTAAATAATGTGATTGTAAACCTAAACCATCAATTAATTTAATATTATCTCTTTTTTCTATTTTTTTAATATATCGTATTATTTTACAGATCTTATTACATTTCTTAATGTTATATTCATTATATTCATTATAAATTAAGTCTATTTTTGGAAAATATTTTTTCAATATTTTTAAGACATCAATAAAATATTCATCTCCATTTGTTGGATTTTTGCCAATAGCATTTTTCCAAAATGATTTTCTATATAAATAATCATTTTCATTTTCTGCTATCTCATTTAAAGCATCCATTAAAATGATAGGATACTTATTTTCTTTAAAAAATGATGATAATTTAAATGCATAATATTCAATGAATTTTAGTGTAGCATTTCTTTTTAATTCTTCTTTTTCTTCTTTTGATAGATTTAAATTATCAATATTATCTATTTCATTTTTTAAATTTTCAGGTATTGAATTATGCCATAAGAAATCATGATGTTTTATTAATTTATTCTTTTGTTTTGTATAATCATATATTATTTTAAGATGTGAAAAATCAAATTTTAAATCTTTATTAATGTTGTAGTTATCATCAAATATCTTTTGATTAATTGGAACAATAAATTTCATTTTTCCTTCTGATTCACATTGTACTAAATTAATATCTTTAATATAAATACTATATAGATTTTTAATAGTATCATAATTTAAACTACCATATCCTAGAAAAAGATCATACATAGCATTATCTATTTTATTTACATTACTCGTTAATTTCTTTAAGTAAGTTAATGTATTATTTTTTTTCTTTTTGATCATTTCTTTAATTTTTTTGTTATATTCAGTTTTTTTCTCTTGATTCGTTATATCTAACTTGCTAATTTTTTCAAAAAGAATAAACAATTCAATTAAAAGAGATTTGTATGTTGTACCAAAATAATTACTCATCTTCTTTTTCTTTTTGCTATAAACATAATTTTTAAATAATCTGTAAACTATTCTTAATGTTGAATATGTCAAGGTATATGAATATAAGTCTTTTAATACATATTCTCGTGTAGAAAAATAATCAGATTTTATTATAAATTGATTTTTTAAACTTAATAATTTAAGTAATTTTAAATCATCATATTTAATAACATTATATCTTGAAGTAACTTCTGAACAATTAAATAATTTACATGCAAGATTTTTAGCAGAACATCCTTTATTTGTTTGATACAAACACTTTCTACAGCATCCATTACATTTACCATTTTTTAATTTTCTTTGTACATAGCATTTATTATCTTTAAAACCGCATATATTGATACTTTTAGTATTATCATCAATTAATTTGCATGAATTATCATATATATATGTAATTCTTTTTTTACGATTTTTAATATTTAATGCATTTATTATATAGTCCATCATATTATCATTAATACTATTGTTAACCACAAAAAGAGTGTTGCAATATAAAATACTCTTATATATATTTATTTTTTTAAGAAATTTAATATAATCATTATTATTATTTATTAAAATAGTTTTACTTTTCATAAACTCCTACCATAACAATTATATCACTATATATGTAAAGTCTTAACCTTTACATCAGATTCTTCATTTTCTAAAATATCCATTGTATTATTGTGTGCAATATCATTGATATGTTGTTGATCATTTTGTTCACTCATTTTTTTAAATTTTATATATTCTATTAAATCTTCAAGTAACCATGCCCCTTCTTTATATTCATCACACTTTTTAAAATTATATATATTCATGCTTTTTTTAAAATATTTTTCAATAGTAATTACCAAATTTAGATTTTCAAAATAACACAGGTCTACTGAGCAATCTTCTAAAACTATCCTTTTTCCAAATAAAACTGGTAGTAAAGAATTAGCAAAATTACTATTAGTATCAACCTTTCTCACTGCTATTGGTACTGCAAAATCACTTTTAAAATCCTTATATTTGGATGCAAATCTACCATAATAATAATCGTTAATCATATCACACCCATTGTCGTCAAAACAACTACCTTCATTATATATTTCGCAACCACGATTATAGAAATATTCAGCTCCTTGTTTTGATAATAAATTATCCTTATATAGAGAAACAAATTCTTCTATATTTAATTCATCAGGAAATTTATGAATAGTTTTTGTAAATAATATACTATTTTGAAAAAACCAATCAATTTGCACTCCAGATTCTTTTCCAATATAATTGCTTGCAAAATCATATTTATAAAGATGTATAAAATCAATTCCTAATTTTTCTAATTGAATAGCAATTGAAGTAATTTTTTTATCTGTATAACGATCCATTTTCAACATCCCCTTCGTATATACTATTTATGTAATGTAGTAATTACTTGTTCTTTATTATCTTCCCCAAATAATTTTGTTATATTTCTATGTGCGGTATCAATAATATGTTCTTCACTTTGTTGTTGTAAAATTAAATTTGCTTTCATTTGTTTTAATCTTTCAATTTCTTTCAATTTTGTATCAATTTCTTCACCTATACTAAATATCATTTGATTTTTTATTAAATTGTAGTCAACATTTTTAAATAAATCTCTAGTAAAAACATTATCAATATACCACTTTAGAAATGTATCATCAAATGACTGAATATCATCATTTTGTACATAATCGTTTTTCATATGAATAGGCGATTCAAAAAGTGCACATGTACAAACTAAACAATCATCAATCTTAACCCAATTTACTGGGGCAACTTTAAACCAATTATTATGATATTTTATTGCTCTTATTTCTTCTCCCTTTGATGTTACTGTTTTAAAAATACTATAATCTTCAACTATTAATTTATCATCTTCGATTACGATAGATGGTAACGAAATTTTATCTTCTGTTTTTTGAAATGATTCTTCAGTAAAAGTAGAGCCAGCGTATACCCAACCAGGAACCCCACCATAAATAGTATGAGGTTCTTCTTCGAAAACTATTCTTTCTTTAGGGTAAGAACCTAAGGTATAGCATTCGTTTTCAGTCTTTTTAACGACTTTAGAAACATACTTATAAAGGACAACTGGTATTATTCCAAATTGTTGCCAAGTATGTCTATTTTTATATTCATTTTTACCATTAATTATTTCACTTGATGACATAATTTTACTAGAAAGCCAGTCCTCTTTTTCATCTTTAGAATCTGATTTTAAAAGAATATAGTTATCCCTATAAAGGCCATAATAAAGACTATCACACCATTCATAAGGTTTTCTTAAACTGTTTATATTACTCATTAACGATTCATACATTTCATTTGCAAAACTGCTACAACTTGCGAATCCACGTCTTAACAATTGTTCACCATCAATTATAGATATTAAACTATATTTATTACCATTATTCATTTTCTTTTTCCCCTTTTATTTAAGTAACTTTTTTTCTTTTGTAATGTTTTATTTTGATTATGCTTGTTTTTTCTTGCTCGTACATAATTTCTTTTTAAATGTTCAATATATCTTGTTCTTTCGTTTTGAACGTGCCAATCTATAATTTGCTTTATTGTTTCAAAATTTTCATTTCTATTTGTAAACATTGCTATTGCTCTTTGAAACTTTTCGTCTGGTATTATATTATTACAAGAATAATTCAATTGCATAATCACCTTTGTTAAATATAAAATAACTTTTTGATTCTTGATGTTCATTAATGTATTATTGTTGTTTAAATTTTCATTTTTCATATATATTCCCCCTTTTCTTGTCATATATTATAATAGGTGTGTTGCTATTTGTAAAATGTTTATTTTTTATATTTGACATAACATTTTGTTATGATACAATATTTATAGGGGATGAAGCATGAATATTAATTTTGAATATTATAAAGTATTTTATGTAATAGCTAAAAACAAAAATATAACTAAAGCAGCCAATGAATTAAATATTAGTCAACCAGCCATAAGTAGAATGTTAAAATCAATGGAAGATCAAATGAGTACGAAATTATTCATAAGAAAAACAAAAGGTGTCATATTAACAAATGAAGGTAAAGAGTTATATAGGCTTATAGCAGATAATATTGATAATATTATGAAGTCAGAAATCAGTTTTTCAAAAATAATAAAGAATAAAACAATTAAAATTGCAGGTAATAAAACATATATCAATTATTTAATAGAAAACAAGAAATTAGACAACATTTTTAACAATAGTTCAAATATAAATTTGATTGATACAAATAGTTTTGATTTATTAAATAATCAATTATCCAACAATTTAATAGATTTCGCTTTTATATCAGAACCTACTAATTATCAATTTAATAATGAGTTAGTATTTAAACAATTAGAAGAATTTCATTTAGTTTATTTTTCAAATAATGAAAATAATAAACCAATTGTTCTTTTAAACAACAATAAATTTAGTAATATATGCAAAGAATATTTAAAATCTATCGATATTAATACTGAAAATATTATATTAGTTGATGATTATGATATTATTTATCCATTAATATCTAATGGGTATGCAAATGGTTTTTTAATTAAAGAATATATTAATAGTAATTCATCAAATACTGACATTTCAGAATTTAATATGTCAGATAGCATTTCTACTATTAAAATGGGAATATTATATAACATAAATAATGAATTTAAAATTAAAAAGTATTTTAACAAGTAGAAAAAGCGAGAGTATGCTTTAATAACATATTCTCACTTTTATAATACATTTAGTGAATAACAATAATCATATACATTTAATTGTTCATTGATTTTAGTATTTATTTCTTCATTATTAAAATTATATTAAAAGATATTAAATAGCATTTTTACTGAAAAATTTTGTTTTTCTAATAATGATAGTTCCATATATTTTGATAAAATAAATAATAAGTTTTATAATTAACAAAGTTAATTATTGCATTTTTACATTCAGGATATAGTATTAATAATACATTTCTTAAAAGTTTAATAAAGATATTAATATCATAAGTAGGTACAAATCCTAATTCTTCAAGTAAGTGTATTGCTAATCTAACCTTATCAATATCTTTTAAATCATCACACCAAAAAAAGATACTTTTTCTACCAAAGCATCTCTTTTCGCTTATATTTATTAAGTTTGTAGCCATTTCACCTATTTTTGGATTTTACCGTATCCTCCGTGTCCAGCATCTACTATAACCATATTATCACTTCCTTCAAAGTATTTTATGATTAATACCTATTTGGGTGATAGTAAAAAAAGAAACCTTTTAGGTTTCTAAATTATTTTTAAAGTTCATTATTAAAATATTTAGTTAACATTTCTTTTAACTTAACCTTTGAATCATACCAATTAATTAAATCTATAAATTCTTCTAGATCACACCATTTATAATCAATACTTTCTTCGTTTAAAATTATATTATGATTATTAGAATATGTTATAAAACAATGCTCTAAACATTTTCTACCTAATGACTCATATTTAAATAAAAGTGGAAGCCTTTTTATCTCTAATGCATTTAAATTCGTTTCTTCTTTTATTTCACGTTTAACAGCATCCGTTAAACTTTTATCTTCTTTTTCTACAGCACCTGTTACAACATACCAAAATGATTTATGAAATTGTGGGTCTTTGTTACTTCCTTTTAATAATAATAATTTATTATCACTAACTATAAATGTTAATATTTTTTGAATACAATTTTTATCCAAATAATTTAAATAAATATTTCTTGTTCCTCTTTTGAAATCCATGTGGTTAATTAACTTAAAATCATCTTTTATTATATTATTAATTGAATAAATATTATCTGGATGAATAGTTGTTACTGCATATTTATATCCCATTTTAATACAATAATTATCCAATTCAAGTAACATCTGATATTGCAAGCCATTACCTATGTATTTTGGATTAACAAACATAGGGCCATAGTCCGCTACATCTTTATAATCTAAATCTAATTCAAATTTTAATAAAGATTTTTTATCTGCTGGAATTAACATCATAGAACAAACTGGTTCTTTATCTAAATAGTAAATCCATATTTTAGAGTTGTTATTTAATAAATTTAGTAAATCTTTCTTTGAAAAATCACCAAGCCATTCTGGATGTATCATATTTTTTTTAACATTTTCTCTAAATTCAATATATTTATCTATATTAATATTATAATTTTCACATTTTAAATCTTTTAGTATCATAATTAAATCAAATCCTATCTTTTTAATTTTATTGATTTAATTATATCATATTTATAATATTTAAAAAAAGAAACCTTTTAGGTTTCTTAACTTGTTTTATTTAACTTTAAAGTGGTTTTAGCTTCTTTTCCATTTCTATAGTAAGTTGCTTCTACTTTATCACCAATATTATGTTTATACAATTCATATTTAAATTCTGATACCGTAGTAACATCTTCACCATCTATTTTAGTTATTATATCTCCTTCTTTTAAACCAGCATCACTTGCAGGAGAACCGCTTTCTACTTTTACTAATATAATACCAGCTTTAATACTTGAATCAACGTTTATACCATATCTATATAAAGCGTATTTATTTGTTAAATCAAGAATTTGAACACCAATATATGGCCTTTGTATTTCTTTTCCTTGTTCTAAAGTATCAACATAGTTCATTGCATCTTCAATAGGAATAGCAAATCCCATACCCTCAACCTCATCATCAACTAGTTTTAACGAAGTAATACCAATAACATCGCCAGCTAAATTAACAAGTGGACCTCCACTATTACCTGGACTTATCGCAGCATCGGTCTGTAAAACCTTAACGATGTATGATTCGGATGATAAACCGTTTGACGTACTAGTTTCAACTAATCTATCCTTACCAGATAAAATACCTTTAGTTATTGTTCCAACGTAAGTAGAACCCATTGGTGAACCTACCGTAAACACCGTGTTACCTACCGCAGTATTTTTACTATCACCTATACTAGCTACTTGTTTTACTTGCTTTACATCCATTCTTAAAACTGCCAAATCAGTATATGAATCCGTTCCCAATATCGTTAAGTTAACGGTGGTGTTATCGGTCATTAAACCTTGAACGTTAGTACCTGAAGAAACAACGTGAGCATTAGTTAAAACATAACCATATTTATCATCAGTTGCATAAACAAAACCAGTTCCAGAACTTAATACCGAACCATCACCATTTAAAACTTCAATGCATAAAACCGCATCATAAATTTTATCAATTGCATCTTCCATGGCTTCTTCTGTTACTTTAGTATTAGACGTTATTGTGTTTTTATTAATAATCTTTGGATTCTTAACGCTATACCAATACATCAATCCAACACCAACTGCAAAAGCCAAAAGAATTGCTAGTGCAAATTTAAGGCTGTTATTAATCTTCTTTTTTTTATTTAGTTTTAAATTTTCATTTTCCTCGTTTTTCTTTGCTTCAACGAATTCTATTTTATCTTTCATTTGAATCACATCCTATCTTAGCTTAGAAATTTCCTCCCAATTTTCCGGAAATCCCATTCTATCTAATATTTTTGATTGAGGAATAACATTTACTCTTCCATCAAGTAAACTTAAATCGTAGCTAACCTCATTAACAAAATCAATAAAATCACTTTCGGTAAGCATTTGTTTTAACATTATAACAACAGAATATATGTCATTTTTACCATAGACATATTCATCATTCATCATTGGAATGTCAAGTTCCATATGATATTTTGTATCAGGAATTTCTTTTTGCGTACGATGATCATACACAATGTCTTCATGCGCACACAAATTACGATAATTCGAAAGTAAAGTAATATAAATACCTAATGTTTCTACGTCCAAATTATAATATTCCGCAATTGCTAATTTATCATCTGGTTTTAGTATGGAATATAACTCATTAATCATTCCAAAAGATAATAATTTAACTAAAATCCATAATGGAACATATCCGTATTTACTTAAGTAGTGAAGTGTTGCACTATGCTGTCTACCATTTAACTTTATCTGTCTTTTAATTTTATTTAAAACGTCATTAACTTGCCTTATTTTTTTTGTATCTTGAGAGAAATTTGAAGGTTTTAAATAATCTTTTTCCTTAATACCATACTTTTTTGACAACTTATACGATATTATTGATTTTAAATTATTTTCTACAATAAGTAAATTTTTAAACAATAAATTCCTAAAGCTTCTATCGAATTGAAACACCGCATATAATTCTTCAAAAGTAGTACCTTTAATAAAAAAATCTTCCTTATGATTCTTCATAAATATATGTCTATAACCATTAATAAAGAAATAATTTTCTCTTAAAAGCAAACTTTCTGTTTTTTCAACATCATTAATTACCAACCCACGGTTTTTTAATATTTCGACTTGCTCATCTAAGGTTTTAAACTCTTTAGTCTTCACCTAGCATCACCTATTTTAAATTATAACATAAAATCATTAAATATTTATTAAAATAATGTTAAAATATGTCTTTTATAAGTGACTATTAAAATAATAAAACAGTACGTTGTAGAAAATGTGTCAAAAATAAAATTAGTGCAAAATAAAACCAGGAATAAATCCTGGTTTTGAGTAACAAATTAACGTTTTGAAAATTGTGGTGCACGACGTGCTTTTTTTAGACCATACTTTTTACGTTCTTTAACTCGTGCGTCTCTAGTAACAAATCCAGCTTGCTTTAAAATTCTTCTAAATGATGCATCAGAAGTAGGATCAGTGTTTTGATCATATTGCAACAAAGCTCTTGTGATTCCTAGGCGAATTGCTCCGGTTTGACCCGAGAATCCACCACCGTGAACCGTTACGTCAATATCAAACTTATCGGTTGTTTTAGTTGCTTCTAATGGTTGCATTAAATCCATAACCAAAGTTTTAAAAGGAAGATATTCGTTTACATCCCTACCATTAATGGTTATTTTACCTTTACCCGAGGTCATTCTAACACGTGCTACTGAACGTTTACGACGACCTGTTCCAATGAATGTTTTTGCCATTTACTTTCCTCCTTAAACTTCCATGCTTTCTGGTTTTTGAGCTTGATGCTTATGATCAGCACCCGCATATACGAATAACTTCTTATACATAGCGCGTCCTAATCTAGTTTTTGGAAGCATTCCTTTTACTGCTCTTTCAACCATTTCTACTGGATAATTTTGACGCATTTCCTTTGCGGTTCTTTCACGTAAGCCACCGGTATAGCCACTGTGATTATAATAAACCTTTTTGTCTAACTTGTTTCCTGTTAATGTTACTTCTTTAGCGTTAATGATAATTACGTTATCTCCACAATCAACATGAGGTGTATAAGTTGCCTTATGTTTTCCTTTTAGTAAAACAGCTGCTTTAGAAGCTACTCTACCAAGTGGTTTTCCTTTAGCATCAATAACGTACCATTTACGCTCAATGTTTGAGGCATTAGCCATAAATGTTGTCATATTTTATTTCCTTTCCTTTATAAGTTTGTTTTCCCAGGACAAACTTACGTGGGCTTATAAAATGTACCAGTTTAAATTTTACTTTAAATTGGTACATTTGTCAACTTATTTTATTATATTTCTAATTTTTTTCAGTTATTCTTAAAGTTGCTTTAGTCGTTTTAGAAGAATATTTTCCTCTTAAGTCAGAACCACTTACTTGAACGGTTACTTCATGCTCACCTACGCCTAGTCCTTTTAAGTCAACATAAGCTTTTATGGTGGTAGGATCAAGGTCTGATAGTACGCTTTGAACCCCTTTAACGCTTACCGTAACACGGTTACTGTTTTCACCTACGGTTTGTGCAGATAACCCGTCTGCTAGGTTCTCATATTCAAGATATATATCATCGAATTCCTTTGTGGTCTCATCGCCTAGCGTAACTTTTACCTTAACAGAATTAGTGCTTATTGCCCTTACGCCACTTGGTTTATCAATGGTTATTGAATATTCTTTATCTTCTTTTAAATCACCTACGTCAACGTAAACAGGAATATATGAAATCTTATCTAATTTATTAGAATCACCATATATCGTTACGTTACTAACGCTAGGTGTTATGTTACTAATTGCTTTACCAAATACTATGTCATCATAATTCTTTGGTATTACCCTTATTGGAACCTCTTTTTGTGGTGATGATATCTTAACCGTCGCACTAATTTTTGATGGTACTATTTCAGCATTTACTTTTTTTCCGTCACTATCATAGGCAACTAGCTTAACATCTTTTAGCTCCTGCTCACCAACTTGTGGATCAACTAAATTTTTAAGATCTATTAATGCTTTTACCGAAGCAACCTCATTAAGTGTTGCCTCATTTCCTTTTACATACACATTATCCGTACTTAAAGTAACATCTTCCACCATTAACTTAGAATCTATCTTATCCTTATTGATAACTTCATAATTAACCTCTTTTTCGGCGGATACCTTTTCATATATAACAATGGTAGCAACAGACGGATCAAGTTTATACTCAACCGAGCTTAGCGCCTTTTTATATTTAAGATTAACTTTATGAACACCAGGCTCTAAACCAGTTAAATCAACGGTTATGTCGTTAGTAGGCAATTGCTTTGCTAAATAAACGTCTGATTTTCTACCAATAAGTGTTATATCAACCGTTTTAGGAAGTCCCTCAACAACATACGCCTCTTCATTATATGTTGCAGATATCGGCTGATCATATAAAACTTCAGCAGAAGTTTCAATAAGTGACGTAGTTTTACTATCAGCGATAAAGAAAACGCCTAACGCAATTAATAAAGAAACGATTATTAATCCTGGTTTTCTGGTAATGATTTTTTCAAAGCTTCGACCATTACCTTTAAATTTATTAGATATACCAACAAAAAACTTTGTTATCGGAAGAACGATTTTCTTATCAATAAAACGACCTATCACCTTAAATAAGTGACCTATAGATTTAAATATCTTATTCATCGTCCTCACCACCTTCATTTTCTACTTCATAATCAAATTCAGCAGTTTTCTTAGGCTTCAACTCTTCTAAGATTAACATTTTAGCTTCATCAAGTGATAAGTTATAATTTAAATCTCCATTAATAGCAATTGAGATTCTGCCGGTTTCCTCAGAAACTATAATTGCTATAGCGTCAGTTTCCTCACTTATACCAATTGCAGCCCGATGCCTTGTTCCTAATCTTTTGCTAAATTTCATTTCTACGGTAGTTGGAAATACCGCTCCAGCACTAGTTATTTTATCGCCTTGTATTATTACACCACCGTCATGAAGTGGATTATCAGGAAAGAAAATTGCAACCAACAACTCATTTGATATTTCCGCATACAATTTTTTAGACCTTTCAATGTATTCAGAAAGAGAATTATCCCTTTCAATAACAATTAATGCACCAATACGATGCTTTTTTAAATACTCTAGAGCAAGACCAATTTCATATACGATTCTTTCTCTTTCAGAAATAGTTAAAACCTTATGTCTTCCTAGCAATTGGGATCTACCTAATTGTTCTAATACCGAACGAATTTCTGGTTGAAAAATAATAACCAAAGCAAGCGGTCCCCACATTACAACGTATTCTAAAAGTAAACCTATCGCAGTTAAATCAAATAAATCACTAACCAATTTAATGATAACAATTATTATTATTCCTTTAAATAGCATGGTGAATTTAACGTTATTCTTGATGCTTTTTAATATAAAATACAATCCTGCCCATACTAGGCAAACATCGATTATATCTTTTATAATAGTTAAAATATTATCTATTGTCATAAATCCTCCTAATACCCTTTTATTCTTTTTTATCACACATCAAGATTATATCATATTTAGAAGTCATTTTAAAAATAAATTTAATTAAAAAACAAAAATCCCTTATTCTACAAAGGATTTTTTTAAAACATATTATTAATATTTTCTTCGATTTGAACATTTCCGTCAAAAGGCTCCGGAGTATTTTGTGAGATGTTTTGTGGTTTATTTTCCGGTGGATAAACATCAGATGGTGCATTATTCGTTTCTTTAGAAAAATTATCACTTATTTTTTCATTTGTACTATTAACGAACGGATTTGAAAAAGTACCCGGTTCATTACCTCCAACAACCCCTGGATTTGTTGGATAAATATTCTCATTATTATTCAATACATTTTGATTAAAGTCATTTGCACTTTCAGTTGCTGATGTAGCGTTTTCTTGATTTGTTCTTGAGTCATTTAAAGAATCTTCTTTATCATTATCATTAGAAATATTTTCCACTTGTTTTTTTATTTTTTTATTTTTTTTAAAGCGGCGATCACCAAAAAAACCAATTACAACACATATTATAAAAACAATTATTGCAATTACAAATGTAGAATTATTAATAAAAAATTCCATGTGTATCACCTCTTATTATTCTTTAATAATATTACCAAAAATAAATTTAAAAAACAAGATTAGCCTTAATTTAAATTTAATATTATCGTTGTTTTTAATTTTTCTAGTGAATCATTTTTATATATTTCCGTTACTTTATAAGTTGCATTATCTTTTTTCACACTTGATGTAAATCTTTTATCAAAAGCCTCTCGTATTAAACTTTCATCAATTTCATAATCAAAATTATTAAAATACTCTTTTAATGAATCTTTAATAAGCGCTTCAGAAAACATCTCGTTTCTTGAATAAACCAAAGCTTTTACTTCTATTACCTTTTCAGTGTCATAAGTAGTAATTATTTTAAGATTATTTTCCATCCCATCATAATCAAAATAAACCTTTTCAATGATAAATTTTTCATATCCACTTTCTAATACCGTCTCATACTTATCACAACCAAATGAATCACAATAAGATGAAAGCGTACTGTTAATCTTAGTAAATCTTTTACTGTATGCCTTGTTTACTCCTATTATAAACACTGAATTAAGAAGCAAAAACACAATAAATATTATAACAACAAAAATAATGCTCTTTTTAGTATTATATTTATCTTTATTTTTTATAAATAAAATGTTAAATACTATGCCTAAAACCAAGATAATTATGTTAGCTATAAAAACGGCATTTACCAAAACTGGTAAATATCCTTGATTGGTATATAAAAACTTAAAAAATACCGTACCAACTAAAACTATTATATTTAATACAAATAATATTATGGTGTTTTTTGTTATGCTAACTATTTTATTCATAAAGCACCTCCGACATGACCATTATATCACTAAAGACGCATTTTTTCTATTGAAGAAAAAAAATAAATATGTTATTATAAATCTAGCAATAAGGAGAAGAGAAAAATGACGTTACTTTCAATGTGCATGATAATATTCTTTGCAAGAATAATAGACGTATCTTTAAGTACAATCGTTACCGTACTTACGGTAAAAAACAAAAGAATACTTGCAACAATACTAGGTTTTATCGATGTTATAATTTGGTTTTTAGTCGTAAGAGAGGCATTAACAACAAACATAAAAAGTATATGGATAGCGATATCGTATGCTTTAGGATACGCAATAGGAACCTTTACTGGTACCACTTTGTCAAACAAACTAATAAATGGTAAAATATCTATGCAAGTCGTTTTAGATAAGAAAAGTGAAGAAAAAATAAACGAAATAAGAAATAAAGGGTTTGCCGTATCACAGGTTAATTGCACAGGAAAAGACAATACAAGTAAATTGATGCTTTTCATAGAGCTAGATAAAAAAAACCTAAATGATTTAAAAACTATAATAAATAAAATCGACGAAAACGCATTTATGGTTATAAACGAAACAAAATACGTAGTAAACGGCTTTTTTAAGTAAAGCTTACATGCCGCTTTAGTTTAATGGTAAAACAAGTCACTCGTAATGATTAGCTGTAAGTTCGATTCTTACAAGCGGCACCATTGGGAAATCTGTTCGAACTAATAATAGTTCGTTTTTTTATGATTTTTAAATTTTATGGTCGAATAGATTGATAATATTTTTGGATTTAATATATATAATTTATATATTATTTGTAAATAATCAAAAGATAATTGATTAAAGAAAAATAGTAAACTTGAAATAACTGTTTGTAAAATGATTTAATAGTATTCAGTATCTTTATGCCGATAATGTTAAAAAAACGCAATGATTGTGCAAAAAGTTAGATATTTTCGACAAAAATGCACAGTTTTTTTAAAATATTGTGCATTTTTTATTTACAAAAGAATTTTATTATGTTAAACTTTTTCTAGGTGATTAATTTGAAAAATAATTATGTTATTCACGGCCATGCGTGCCTTGAATGAAGTGAAAGGAATGAAGCTTAATATGGAACCAATTAAAGTTGATATATTACCAATAAAATATAATATTGATAAAGAGTTACTAAATTTGATTTCAGAAGCTAACGAAAGATATGGCGAATATAAATCAAATTTAAAAAATAGTCAATTTGATTCAAAATTTTTTCTTGATTCAGTTATATTAAGCGAAAGTTTAAAGTCTACACAAATTGAAGGTACGCAGATTTCTCAAGATGAAATGTATTATTTGAAATATATGCCAAAAACTGATGATAATTTAGAAATTCAA
>CASEJU010000056.1 GCA_949288335.1 uncultured bacterium
TTTCCCCTTACTTCATATATCAAACTCTTTATGTTTAAATTATCTTGCAAAGCATTCATTTTACCTCCTTTCACTTTTATCTTTCTTCATAACTTTTTAAATTCCTTTAAAAAAAGAAAAAAAAATAAGGAAAACCTTATTTTTCATAAAAACATCTAACATCTTTATATAAATTATTATTAAACTTTTTATTTATTATTTCTTCTATTTCAAATTTATATGGCGCATAACTTCTTTCTTTACTATTTTCTTTACACACATAAGGCGTTTCTAATATTTTTGGAACATTTTGTAATTTTTCATTATAAATTATGTTTATTAAAGAATCAAATCCAATTGTTCCATATCCTAAATTTTCATGTCTATCCTTATGAGCTCCAATAAAATTTTTAGAATCATTAACATGTACACATCCTATTTTCTCTATTCCAATTACATTATCAAATTCCTTTAGAAACTCATCAAATTTTTCCATATCATAGCCAGCATCATTCAAATGACACGTATCCAAACATACCATTAATTTATCATTATACTTAACTTCGTTAAAAATACTTTTTATGTGTTCCAATTTAAAACAAAGTTCCGTTCCTTTTCCAGCCATCGTCTCTAAACATATCTTAACGGTTTGATTAGGCGTTAAAACCTCGTTTAAAGCGTTTATTATGTTTTTTATTCCTTCTTTTATGTCAAGGTCAACATAACTTCCAGGATGAAGCACTAACTTTTTAATCCCTAAACTTTCAACCCGTTTTATTTCCTCTTTTAAAAAATTAATAGCAAAAAGATACTTTTCCTTATTTTTATTGTTAGCTAAATTAATTATGTAAGGAGCATGACAAACAACATTATTAATGTCAATGTTATTTTCCATCATTAGTTTTTTTGCCTTGTTAGTTAAATCACTATTAATTAAACACCTTTTAGTATTTTGAGGAGCTCCCGTATAAAACATAAAAGTATTAGCTCCATAACTTATAGCTTCTTTTACACTACCAAAAAGTTGTTCTTTACTATTAAAAGATACGTGTGAACCTATTATCAACATATAAAAACCTTCTTTCTAGTAAAAATTATACTAAATAATACAAAAAGAAGCAAAAGAAAAAAGACTGAAGTTATCAATCTTTTTAGCTTGAAAGTTCTGAATCAGAACAAGAAAAACCAATAGTCATGTTACTAGCATTAACGTTTACACCATCGGTTTCACACGAAGCTTCTTCACCATCACATAAATAATCTGCAAAGTCAACTCCATCAAACTTGCTACCATCTTGTGGAGCTAATGTTATTGTTCCACTAGTCCATGTGATAGAATATTCATCTGGGTCATAATCAGTAGCATTTTTGATATCATCTTCTGTTAAAGATGCACCATATTGTGCACAAGCTAAATCAGCGTTTTTCTTTACCATTTTAGCTGTGTTAAGAAATGAATCTGCCCTTGATTTTTTAATAGTGTTATTAATTTGTGTTGTTGCGATAACCATGATGATCGCTAGTACTACGATAACCGCTAATAACTCAATTAAAGTAAAACCATTTTTGTTTTTTAATAATTTCATCTTTTATTTCCCTTCCTTTTCTTTTTTTTCTATAGTAATTTTCCATTAAATATTTATCCTTAAGTAATATACTTAAGGGCTTTTTATAAACATCTAATAGTGGCTTACTACTATCAGTTAAATATTATCATTAATGGAACTTATTGTCAATATTTATGTTTTATTTTATATTTTATAAAATCTAGATTGACGTATAATTTACAATGTCATTTCATCAATTTGCTATATAATGTATTTATACAATTTTCTTTTTGAGAAATGCTAGGATGTACATATAAATTAAAAGTAATGTTTATACTTGAATGTCCAAGCAATTCACTTACTGTTTTATAGTCTACCCCAAAAGATATACAATTTGTTGCAAACGTATGTCTTAACGAATGAAAATTAAAATGCTTTATTTTTAAATTATTTAAGACCTTATTAAAATAGTTTCTATAAATTCTAGGTTCTATAATTTTTTTAGAACCACTTAAAACATAATCTTCATCTTTATTTTTAAAATGTTTTAATAGTCCTTACTTACCGGAATTAGCCTGCTAGCATTTATTGTTTTAAGAGATGTAATAATTACTTTTGATGAATTTTTTTAACTCCTTTAATATATATTCTTTGAAGTGTTTTGTTTACTTTTACTAAATTATTAGAAAAATCAATATCTTCTCATTTTAATGCATACACCTCGCCAATTCTAAGACCAGTAAATAAACATAATAATATGCCAATATTTTTTTAAATTATTAATGACATATTTCATTATTTTATTTTGCTCATCATTTGTTAGTATATACACTTTTTTATTTATATTGTCTTTTGAAAGTTTAAAATTTAAATTAAAATTTTTAATTTGTTTTATATCCACCATTTCTATTATACAAGATTTTAACACGGAAATTATATCTTTAATTGTTTTTTCAGATAACTCATTATTATTATTTCCTCCCTTTTTATGTAAAAGCAATATATAATCTTGTATTGTTTTATGATTTATTAAGCTAACGTAATAATTCCCTAAAAAAGGAATGATGTAACTGTTTATGATGCTTAAATAATTTGCGTAAATTGATTCTTTTACATGACCTTTTTTATTTTAACTTCTTTTTAATATAGTAACGTTTTTAACTCCATACTTTCTTTTTTTATAAATAACAAGATTATTATATTTTTCATAATCAATGTTAAGTTCTGTTTCACATACGATAAGTGCATTATTAGAAAGTATTTTTAAATTATCGTTTATAATAGTTAATGATTTATCTAACTCTTCAGTTTGATATGGTGGGTCCAAAAAAATAATATCAAATGACTTATTATTTAATAAAAATTCATTTAAAATATCTTTGGCATTCATTTTATAAACGTGCTGATTATTAATGTTTAACATCCTTAAATTTTCATTAATAGTTTTTATTGCAACTTTATTATTATCTACCAAGTATGCTTCTTTAGCACCGTTTGATAAAGCTTCTATACCTAAATTACCAGTACCAGAATACAAGTCTAATATAACAGAATCTTTTACGTAATCTTGTATCATTGCAAAAACTGATTCTTTTACCCGATCCATAGTAGGTCTTGTACCATTAATATCAAAACCTTTTAAAATTCTTCCTTTATATTTTCCGCTAATAATTTTCAATTTAATCACCTACAAACATTCTATCATATTAATAAGTAATTTTAAATAATTTAAACCTTCCCTCTTTGATACTACAAATCTCTTCTTTTCTATTAAAAATCATCTCAAGGTTTTTATCATGTCATATTAAAGTACTTTTATATAAACAAATTCACTTAAAAATAAAAAGATATTACTTTTTATCCGTAATACCTTCTGTTATTCTTTTTATTCTACTATTTATATGCATTGAAAGTAAGTTTACTTTACTTTGAAGTTCGACGAACTCCTTTAATAAACCATTTTTTAACAATTCTTTTTTAGCATATATAAAATCATTTTCTAAACCATATTTTTCATATGCTTTTTTAGCATCTTCAAACTTTTTTATTAAACCAAGTGCCAGTGCGTTAGCTTTTATTTCTTTTTTTAGTTTTTCAAGTCTTTTTTTTAAGTTAGATTCATCTATCATATCTATTACTTCATACGCTTTATCTTGCAAACTCATCACCTCAAAACACTTATAAATTTAGATACCATGTTTATCTTATCAATTATGTCATTTATTTTATCACTGGTTCTTAACTTATACTTTTCCTTTACTTCTTTGATAAAATTATTGATTATGCTTGGGTTTCTATTAAGGGTTTTATACCAATAAGAATTTGACCTTAAATACCTTTTATAATCCGGGTTAGAGTCAATTATTAATTTTATTCTTGTATCCATTAGTCCTCAAACTTTTTAAATAATTGTCTTGGCTGATAAGTTGAAGAAGCACTATTTGAAGATGTTTTACTGGTTAATCCTTGAAGTAACTCTATTGCCTTTTGCATGCTTCCAATTCCCTTTTGAACGGAGTTCATATCTACTTTTTTTATGGAGTCTATTAAAGATGAAAAACTAAAAGACTCACCTGCTCTACTTTGATTATTTTTTTCATTTAAGTCCTCTTTATTTTTATACTTATCCCATACTTTAGAATCTTCGCCATAAAGACTCCATATTTCATAAAATTTCTGCCAAGTCATATCACCTTTTGATACATAACTAATTAATTCTGGTTTAGTTCTTACAAATGCCTTAAAATCTTCTTTCAAGATAATCACCTAATATAGTTTATGCATCATTAGACATTTTTTTCATATTTAAATAAATACTTAATCACCAATGCTAACTATAAGAACATAATTATCCTTTATTTCCTTAATCATATAGGTAGCTTTTATGTTTGTATCATCATCTGTAAAATAATAAAAACCTTCGTTTTGAACTTCTGATATCATCTTTCTTGTAGTATTTATATTAACAAAATTATTTATAATAGAATTACAATCATTTACCACATCAGAAATACTAAACTCGTTTTTTAAGTAAAATAAATTCATGGTAATATAAAATACTTTTTCATCATTATAATAAACACTTATTGAATCTTGCAGATTATCACTGTTTGTTTTTCTTAATGCATACGTAGTTTCATAGGTTTTACCATCTTTTTGCTCCAGTCTTTTTAAAGCTGAATCAAAGCCAATCTTCTTAAACAAAGACTCTTTTTTATCATCAGAAATAACGGCATAATCACCATCAAAATGATTAATTGTTTTATAATAATTATCATTTTCGCCATAAAGTAAAATTTCATTAAACCAGCTTGAAAAAATAAACAAACCCAAAATTATTAATACAATTATTGAAATTAAAATTACTTTCTTTTTTGTTTTTTTATTTTTCTTAACGTCTCCCGGAAACTCTTCAAACTTAATTTTTAACTCCTCATTATCCTTTTTTTGTGAGGTATAATCCTTTTTCACACCAGTTCACCTCTAGTATAAATAATAACATTTATTTATGTTTTAAACAACCTTTTTTGCTTTTAAAAAAAACTATAATTTTATATTTATAACTTTATTGTTTCTTTTATTTTTTTTATAACTTTTTTTTCAATTCTTGAAATATAACTTTGTGATATACTAAGCTTTTCCGCCAGTTCTTTTTGGGTTATTTCTTTTTCACCAAATAACCCATACCTAAGTTTCATTATTTCCTTATCCCTTTTAGGAAGTTTTTCTATTTCTTTCATTAGAATCATCTTAAGATCATTGTCTTCTAATTCTTTTGTTACTAAATCAGGATCAGTTCCCAAAATATCTTCTAGGTGAAGTTCGTTCCCTTCCGCGTCAAAAGAAAGTGACTCCTCAAGTGATACATCTGCGTTTCTTTTTTTATTCTTTCTTAAATACATTAGTATTTCATTATCTATACACCTAGATGCATAAGTTGCAAGTTTAATGTTTTTATCCATTTTATAAGTATTAATACCCTTTATTAAACCAATTGTACCAATGCTTACCAAATCTTCTAAATCTATTTTAGTATTTTCATATTTTTTAGATAAATAAACAACCAATCTTAAATTATGTTCTATAAGCTTGTTTTTAGCCTCAATACTTCCGCTACTTGCTTCTTTTAAATACTTCATTTCCTCTTCTTTTGATAACGGCTCTGGTAAAACATCAGAAGCTCCAACAAAAAATACTGAACTTACTTTTTTAAATAAGTTTTTAATAAACGCAATTATTTTTTTCATAAATTATCCTCTCCTTTTACAATTCTTTTATGCAGTAATAAGTCTACTCCGTTTAAACCAAAATTATTGTCACTTATACCAACTAAACAATCATCTTTTATAACTTCTTTATTTATGACTAATTTTTTAATTCTAAAACACCTAAGCATGCTTGTTTTATTAACGGTAACACAAGGTACTAAGATACACCTTGGATGATAATCTTTTAAAACATCTTTATTAATAACAATTATAGGTCTTTTTTTATACGGATCATACAAGTTATTACCAGTATCTAAAAGAGCTGTTAGCATCACCTTTTTACCGTTTAAAAACGTTATGGAAACCTCATATAATCTACTTATTTTTTCTTTATGATTTCTTATGCTTTTTACGTACCAAAAAAGAATTATTGGAGATATGATTATTATAATTAAAAAGTTAATGCTAAAACCATTATGAAAAAATATTAAGCCCTCACTTTTATAAGCTAATTCATCATTTATAAAGTATAATGTACCTCCTAAAATTATACTTAATAAATAAAGGTAAATAATGTTTTTGATGGTAAATTTAATGTTCTTAAACCCAAAAGATACCAAAATCATAACCAAAGAAATAATTACTTTATAAAAAAAGAGTTCAACCGAATTAACGTTTATAAATAAAAAAATAATACTTACGCCACCGATTAATGCCCCAAGAGTAATTCTAAAAATACTAGCATTTCTTTTTAATATTAAAGATAAACTCATAAGTAATAAAAAGTCTAATATAAAGTTTAACATGATAATCAAATCAACGTATATCTTCATTTTTTATCACCCGATATAAGTGTATAAAAAAAACTCTAACTAAAGTGTCGAGTTAAGTACGTTTAAATGCAATATAAAAGAATACTTACAAAAGTATTCTTAAAAACTTCTTCTATTCTTTAAGAAATTTGGTATATCATCATCGTCATCATCATCTTGAATTATGTTACTTACCCTAGGCTGCATAACTGGTGCTGCATTAGAAGTAGCAGCATTACTTTGATTTTTTTGCTCGTTTTTTTCAAAGCCAGTTGCAATTACCGTAACAATTACTTCATCCGTTAAATTTTCGTTAATAACGGCACCAAAAATGGTATTTATATCATTATTAGACGTTGATCTTACGACTTCAGCAGCATCTTCAGCTTCAAATAAAGTAAGGTTTGCACCACCGGTAATATTAATAATTGCATCGGTTGCACCTGATATGTTTGTCTCTAAAAGAGGACTTGATACGGCTTGCCTTGCAGCTTCAACCGCTCTGTTTTCACCAGTTCCCATACCAATACCAATTAAAGCGTTACCACTTTTTTCCATTACCGCTTTAACGTCAGCGAAGTCAAGGTTAATAAGTCCGGTTACAGCGATTAAATCAGATATTGATTGTACGCCTCTGTGAAGAACGTTATCAACCTCATGGAATGCTTCAACCATTGGGGTTGTTTTATCAATTATTTCTCTTAATCTATCATTTGGAATAACAATTAAAGTATCTACGTTTTGCTTTAATTCTGATAAACCTTCAATTGCTTGTGCCATTCTTCTTTTACCTTCAAAACTAAATGGCTTAGTTACAATAGCAACGGTAAGTGCACCTAAACCTTGTGCTATTTCAGCTATTACAGGAGCTGCACCAGTACCGGTTCCACCACCCATACCACAAGTGATAAACACCATATCAGCGCCTTTTAAAGCTTCTTCTATTTCTTTTTTTGACTCTACCGCAGCTTCCCTTCCAACCTCAGGACGACCACCGGCTCCTAAACCTCCGGAAATTTTAGAACCTATTTGTATTTTAGTTTCTGCCTTAGAGCTATTTAATACTTGTAAGTCAGTGTTAGCCACGATGAACTCAACGCCTCTAACACCACATTCTATCATTCTGTTAACAGCGTTACCGCCGCCGCCACCGACACCGATAACTTTTATTTTTGCTAATTGATCTACTGGTAAACCAAACATCTTATTTCCTCCTTAATTATCAAAAAAGTAGCTAAAAAATCTTCCGAATATTGAATCGCTTCTACCTATTCTAGTTTTATTATGTATTAAGCTATCCTCATCGTCACTACTAAACATTGAATATTCTTTTCCCCTTAATTTTATCTTTTTAACAAAGTGCTTTATTGCACCAGAAACAGTAATAAACCTTGCTTTTCTAATTCCTAAGGTATCCATACCGTAGACTCTTGCCATCGGACCAAAAACATCCTCTAAAACAAAATTCATTCCTGGCATATCCGTTATGCCACCTAACACCATTATATAACGAATTTGCTTATTTGTTAATACCTTTAATTCATTTTTCGCAACATTTAATATTTCTACTAAACGTTTATTAATGACTTTAGAAAGTTCATACTGATTTATACTAACCAACTTACCGTTAACGTCTTTTGCTTCGTAAGTTTCTTTTTTATTTGCATACCTAGGATGTGCAATGCCAAAGTTTTCTTTTATCTTTCTTGCACTTTTTT
The DNA here is from genome assembly GCA_949288335.1 of uncultured bacterium. Lineage (GTDB taxonomy): Bacteria > Bacillota_I > Bacilli_A > RF39 > UBA660 > Aphodocola. The sequence continues at coordinate 8,265 of CASEJU010000056.1, forward strand.
TAGTAGTATAGTAAATATAAGATACATCATCATCAATTATTCTACTACCTATTTTTAAAACCGAACTATTAGTTATTATTCCTTTGTTAAACATACTTATGGTAGTTGTTGACTTGCCAACGTTAATTAGTGCACTAACGCCTTCTTTTAAATTTTCGTTTTGAACTTCTTCAAAGTCCGCAATAGAAGATAAAACAAGGTCAACCACTTCTATTCCAGCGGCCTCAACCACCTTAGCAAAACTAACAACAAGCGTTTTAGGAACGCAAACCATCATAGCCCGAATTCCTAACCTATCACATATTTTATTCTTAGGATCTTTTATCGTTTCTATTTCTGAACCGTTTTCATAGATGGTAAAGTCTATTGGTGTTATATTAACTAATTCCATGTTTGGAAGAACGTCATTAATAACCGCGTTTTGTACCCTTAAAACATCTTTTTCGGTGACCATTTTTTCGTCGTTTACAATGGGAACGTTTCCGTGCACTAGTGAGTATTCAGCACCATTAGCCGGAATGGTTATAATGGCTTTTTTAATAGGGATGTTTATTCTTGATGAAACATCATCTAAAGCAAGTTTTAATCTTTCTAAGACAAGGTTTTCATCTGTGATAACACCATTTTTTATTCCCTTGGACCTAACCGATGAAACGGCTAGCGTTCTAAATTTCTTCTGATAATACTCACTAACCAATATCCTTATGGTATCAGTTCCAATATCAATACAAGTATATATTTTTTTCATAAACTTCCCTGCTTTCTAAACTCTACCATATAAAGTTATTATACTATATAAATCATTTTTTTCAAAGATAAAATTAAAAAAGAATTACTGATTATTAGTAATTCTTAAGACTTACACAACTTTTTAATCAATTAATTCTTCTACTTTTTTTTCTTTACTATCAAGCATATAAAAACATTCGTATTGTTTTTCGTCATCTATAATTCTAACAAAAATACCATCTTCATTATTCTTTTTCTTTATTCTTGATAATTCGGTATTAACCATACGAGAACCAGTCATTTTCATGCATTTAGATACAACGTTTGCATCAGTATCTATTATTTTTAAATAATCATCATTATCAACCACTACTGCATAATCATTTAAAAGCATAACAACATCTTTATAGTCTTTGCTTCTTTTTACTAGCGTTCCTTCTTTGTTATATACTTTAAATAAGTTTTCGTCCTTTGCTTTCAAAACTAAATTACCAGATAACGTAACAGAAAACAAGCTAAATCTTTCGCCGTTTAAAATATCATCAAAATTATCGTTATAAATTACCACATCATATCCATAATTAGGCTCATAATTTTCATAATAATAAATATTATTACCATTTCCAAAAGATCCTAAATATTTATCTGATGATTTAATTACCTTGCCATTTTTATACGAAACAATAGAATACTTAAAACCATCATCATTTTCAACCACGCTTATGTTCCCTTTTACAAGCGCAGCTTTTTCATTTTTAAAAATGTTACTATATTTAAAATCAGTTGTAAAATCATCAAGTACTAAAGAATAAAACGCATAAAGCCCATTAATGTTTGAAACCGACAATCCGTAATCTTTATCTTCGTATGACAAAAACTCTATACTTCCATAATTAGCATCTGGCAAATTTAAATTACGAGCTTTATTTTTAATGTAATCATAAATTACATAATTCGTATCTTTTATTATTACCTCGCCTTTTTGCTTATTTATATCAAATACATCACATGAAGAAATACCACAATTATAAGTACCTACCATCTTGTAAGCCTCATCAACGTTTATTTTGTTACTTTCTTTTTCATAAGTCAAAACGTCTTCTTTTTCATTATAGTAAAAATATAATTTAGATAACTCACCACTTGGTGTATACCATTCATCATCATTTGTTTTTTCTTCTACTTTATTTTTTTTATTAACGTTTTGATTGTTACTTTTAATAATAATTCCAATAATTAAAAGTGTGATAATTAATATAACGCATATTAAAAACGTTAAAGCCTTTTTATTAATTACTTTGTTTTCCATTTTTAACTCCTTAACATCCTTTATTTAACCTCAAAATAATCCCCATAATCTAAATACAACGTACCATTTTGTTTCCCTATGTTTTCTAAAATAGTGTTATATTTATTTATTTTATCAAATTTATTTATGGTTAAATAAACACTATTTCCATCATTCATAAAAACGTAGTACCTATCTTTATCTATTTCGTTTGGATCATATTTTATTTCTGACATCTGGCATAATATGTTTTTATTTATTTTTGACATAGCTTTTTTAAATCTCCCTTTTTTATTAGAAGGAATTTCACTTGATAAATAAGGAGCACATACTATTTTATCATCCGTTATTTCATCGTTTTTAGTGATTTTTTTACCAGTTTGTTTTTCAATATATAAAACCTTTTCTTCCTTTATGGTAATTTTAATGGTTAATAACCCTTTTGATACTTTAGCATCACTAACATACGGACTTTCTTTAAGTCTTTTTTCTACAGCAATTTTAAAAACGCCAAAATAAGAAGGATAATCCTGCAATTTAGCAAGTTCAATAACTTCTTTATCAGTTAATATTTCATTTCCTTTTATGGTAATGCTTCTTATTGGAATATCAACAAATTTAATAAACGCAAAACAAACCAATCCTATTATTAAAAGCAATAGAAAAACCCTACCAATTCTTAACCTTCTTTTTCTTTTATTCTTTTGCATTTTTTATTACTCCCAATTTACAAATTCTTGCTCTATTTTTAAATCAACACCTGTATTTTCCTTTACCTTATCATGAACGTAAATAATTAAATTTCTAACGTCACTTGCCGTTGCACCAGATTCGTTAACAATGAAGTTAGCATGCTTTTCACTTACTTTTGCACCACCGATTTTATATCCTTTAAGCCCGCATTCCTCAATTAATCTTCCAGCAAAATCATTTTCTGGGTTTCTAAATACAGAGCCCGCAGAAGGATACTCAAGAGGCTGAGTAATAAGCCTTTTTTGTCTTCTTCTTTCCATTACTTCCTTTATCTCACATTTATTTGCGTGCCTTAATACCAAAGTAGCTTCTAAGCATATATAATCCGGATTCCTTTGTAAAAAAGATGATCTATACTTATAATCTAAGTCTTTATTATACAAGGTTTTAACCTTTAAATCCGGCGTTAATACCTTAACTTCTGAAACGATGTATCCCATATCCGATTTGTATGCTCCAGCATTCATAAACACCGCACCACCGATTGAGCCTGGAATACCACTTGCAAACTCTAAACCTGATAGTCCAAGTTTAGCTACCTTATAAGATAATTTTACTAAACTTACCCCGGCTCCTACTTTAACTATCGTATCATTTATTTTTATCTTATCAAAAGAATCAAGCTTTATTATTACACCATCATAATCCTTATCACTAAAAATTACGTTAGAACCAAAACCTAGCACCTTATGTTTAACGTTTTCTTTATTTAGTTTTTCTAATAATAATATAAGCTTTTCTACCGTTTTAGGCCAGACGAACAATCTTGCTGTGCCGCCAACCTTATAAGTCGTAGAATTACTTAATTTAACGTTTTCTTTTATGGTTCCTATGTTGTTTTTCCTTATGTAACTAATTAGTTCTTTCATTTTTTACACCCACTAACTTAACGATTTCATCATATATTTTAGACGCACTGTTTTTAACTTCAAAAGATTTTAAGTTTTCCTTCATTTTATTGGTAAACATCTTATCATTTAATATTTTTTCTACCATTCTAAGCAAAACATCACCATTTAAATCCTTTTCTTCTAATATCATAGCAGCGTTTTTATTTACCAAATCCATCGCGTTTTTATACTGATGATTCTCCGTTACGTACGGACTAGGTATTAAAATGGAAGGTACGTTTAAAGAAGATATCTCAGATAACGTAGAAGCTCCAGCACGAGAAACTAAACAATCGGTTTTCTTTAACAAAGATACCATTTTATCAACGTAAGGCACGATTTTAACGTTACTCGTATATTTTATTTTTTTAAATTCATCATAATAATTTTTACCAGTAACAAACATAACTTCATAATTCTTATTATTAAATAAAGTAAGCATGTTTTTCATTTTGTCACTAACGGTTTTAGAGCCCAAAGAGCCCATAACTATTAAAACAAGTTTTTTATTAGGTGAAAGTCCAAACTTTTTTTTATCAGCTTCAGGAGCTTTTAACGCGTCTTCACTACAAGGATTTCCCGTGTATATACATTTTTTATCATTCATTTTGCTTTCTAAACTTTTAAATGATACAAAGACTCTATTAGCATACTTATACGCAAATTTATTAGTTATACCAAAAGAAGAATTTTGCTCATGTATGCAGCATTTAACACCAAGTTTATGGGCAGCATAAATAACTGGTGCAGAAACATAACCACCGACACCAATTACTAAGTCCGGTTTAAATTTTTTTATTATGTGCTTGCACTTTGAAATTGCCATTATAAACAAATATACGCTTTTTATGTTTTTTAAACTTATGCTTCGTTTTAATCCGTTTATTTTTATACCAATAAAATTAAAGCCGGCCTTGGGTACAATGTCCTTTTCCATCCTGTTACTAGTTCCTATGTATAAAATATCTGCATTCTTATTTTTTTCTTTTATTTTATTTGCAATCGCAAGTGCAGGATATATATGGCCACCGGTTCCTCCCGCTGATATTATAACTTTCACTCTTATCACCTATTATTCATTATACCATAATTATATGACTTTAATATATTAAAAAGAACAAAAGGAAAATTAAAAACTTTATGTCTTATTATAAAAAAATGATAAATGCCGAGGCTTTTTATCTTGTTTATTATAACTTTTTTAACAAACTTTCTTAACCACAAAAAAGATAACGGTCCTGATAAAACCGTTATCTTTTTAGTTTTGAAAAAGGAAAATCACTCTGTATTCAAGCAAACCTCAAACACATTTTTAAATATTATCAGTATTTAACGTGACATCTTATTCGCATGAGTTTTCTTTCTCATTTACAATTGTAATGCCTAGAGTTAAATAAGATTAGTTTCTTTAACTATTTCCACTACCAATACTGCGGGTAGATATCATAAACATTAAGTAATCATTTAGGAAGAAACAAAAGTCTCTTCTTAAATACTAATATTTACAATATATCCTCTAGGTTAACTTAATTGTAACATATTATATTTTTTTGTCAACGTTTTTTATACTTTTTTTAATTTTCTTTATATCTAGAAATATTAAGAATTATTCCCATGGAAACAAGAGTAATTATTAAGCTTGAACCTCCGTAACTAAAAAATGGTAAAGTAACTCCTGTTACAGGAATTAATCCTACAACCACCGCTAAGTTTAAAAGCGTTTGAAAAGCAAGCTGAAATATTATTCCAAAACTTAAGAACTTAGCAAAATTATCCGGTGCTTTTATGGATATTTTTATACTTCTTAATATTATTATTAAAAATAGTGCTGCAACCGAAGCTATCCCAATTATTCCAAGTTCTTCTGAAATTATAGAAAAAATAAAATCAGTTTGAGGCTCTGGTAAATAAAAATGCTTTTGAATAGAATTTCCAAAACCCATTCCAAAAAGTCCACCTGGTCCAATTGCAAAAAGTGATTGTATTGCTTGAAATCCCGTACCCAAAGGATCACTCCAAGGATTTAAAAACGAAACTATTCTTTCCATTCGGTATGGTGCAGCGATAATTAAAATGCAAACACCAACTAAACCTAACATTCCTATTTTAATAAAAAATGAAAAATTAACTCCGGATATAAAAAGCATAGCGATAACGGTCATAACTATGATTGTACCTGTTCCAAAATCAGGTTGTAACATTATAAGAAAAAAAACTAACATAACGATAAGTAATATTGGAAAAGCACCCTTTTTAACCGAGCGCATATCTTTAGGATTATTATATATATATTTACTGGTAAAAATAATAAGTCCAAGCTTCATAAACTCTGATGGCTGAATACCTAGTCCACCGATTCCAAACCAACTACGAGACCCATTTCTTACGCTTCCAATACCAGGTATCAAAACTAAAACTAACAAGATAAAGCAAATAAATAAAATCAAATTAGATTTCTTTAAATAAAAAGTATAAGGAATTTTACTTATGACAATCATGATAATAACACCTATTATGAAAAAAATACTTTGCATTATAACATAGTGCATTTTATCATTAAACTTATACTCTGCCCAAATGCTTGATGCGGAGTATATCATTATTATTCCATATATACAAATAATAAAAATAGTAATTATAAGTGGTATGTCTAGTTTTCTTTTCAAATATTATCATCCCCTAGCAAATAAATAACTACTACTTAAAAATATTCTTTAATCAAAGAAAAAAGAACGTTAACAAAAGCGTTCTTATATTATTTTTTTTAATTCAAATAACTTTTACCCAGGTTTACTTTTTTATACTATTAGTAATAACTAATTTACAATAAACCTTTTTATACTCATCTAAAACTGGCAACATCTCGTACGCAATAGATCTAAACCTTGGAAATTTTCTTGTGTGATCAATTAATAAATCCTCTACTTTATCAATATTAACATAGCATAATTTAAAGCCATTTTTTCTTTCATAATTACTAATTTCAATATTATTATCATCTATTACAGGTACTTTTTTATATACAAAATAAACCATAATATTAAGTCTGTTATTACCAGTTCTAAAATAATTTTTTTCATAATGTTTAGTTACCATAAAAGGATAATAATCATCTTTATTAGATTCTATTCCAGTTTCTTCTTTTACCTCTCTTATTAGTCCATCATAAACATCTTCGCCCGCGTTTAAGTGTCCTCCAGGAAACTGATAATCATCATCACAATATGCAAGCAAAACCTCATTTTGTTCGTTCATCATTATCACTTTTACCCGGGTTGCCGTCTCTTTTATATCACTAGGTTTTAGATTATCTTTATTTATTATTAACTCTTTCATATAATACCCCTATCATCCTTTTACCATATTACTAAAATAATTAATTTATTTCAAGTAAAAAAGATGCAAATTTTTGCATCTTATAACCAAGCACCATAAACAACGGCGGCAGTGCCTAAAATAAGGCCGCAAATCCAAAATAGTTTAACAATGTCTTGTTCTTTCCAACCAAGTTTTTCAAAGTTATGGTGAAGCGGTGTCATCAAAAATACTTTTTTCTTAAAAACAAAAATAGAAAACACTTGAATTATTACTGATAAAGTTTCAACGATAAACACACCCATAGCAACCGCAAAGGTTATCTCTCTTCTTGTTAAAATCGCAATCGCCGCTAAAACACCACCTAAAGCAAGTGAGCCAGTATCCCCCATAAATACTTTCGCCGGATACGTATTATACACCAAAAATCCTAGCACAGATCCTGACAAAATAAAGCAAAAAATAGCGATATCTTGATAACCAGCAAGCCAATCGGTAGACCAGGTTATGATTCCTAAAACCAAAGCAACAATAAATGAAAGTCCGCCGGCCAAACCGTCTAGGCCATCAGTTATATTAACAGCATTAGATGAAGCAACAAGCATAAATAAAATAAAGAATCCATAAAGCCATCCAACGTCAACCTTTAAATCAAACGCATGTATCCATAAAAGAGGTTCTGAGCCGCTTTTCATATAAATATAGAAAAACACAACGGCAATTATTACTTGACCAAATAGTTTTTGAATTTCGGTTAATCCCTCGTTTTGTTTTCTTCTTAACTTCATCACGTCATCAATAAAACCAAGGATTGCATAAGCAACAAAAACAAAAAGCACGATAAGTAAATTACTGTTTATGTTTATCTTACCAGTAAAATACATTATTAATATGGTTATAAAAGTTGGAATAATAAAAATTAGTCCACCAACCGTCGGAATTCCGTTTTTCTTTTTATGTGATTCTCCAACAAACACGCTTATTCTTTGTCCTACGTTTAATTTCTTCAAAAGTGGAATCATAAAATACCCCATTATAACAGAAATTATAAAGCCAATCATAAGCGCTAAAATAGATTTTGTTAATACGAACACTTATAAATCACCTCTTTAATTAACCTTGTATAATTATACTATATATTTTAAAATTTTTACACTATTTTATACTTATTTGATATTCATTTTACTAATTACCCAGCATCAACCTAACCGTACTTTGCTCTTCTAGTCTTGTTCCGGCTTCAGGAGATTGAGAAATAATGGTATTACCACTACCACTATATTCAAGGTTATATTTAGATAGTATTTTAGACGCCTCTTTAGGAGTTTTTCCAACCACGTTCTCTACCGTATAATATTTTTTATCATCCCAGTCATACTTCATTTCAGAGTCACCTTTCCTTCTTTTTATATCAAGCGCTTCTATCGCGTCCGTTAAGATTGCTTTTGCAACCGGAGCCGCAACAACGCCACCGTACTGAACTACTCTTTTTGGATTATTTATCGCAACATAAACAACGATTTTAGGATCATCAGCAGGTAAAAAACCAATAAACGATAAAATGTAGTTGCCAACTAAATACGCTCCATTTTCTACCTTTTGAGCCGTACCAGTTTTTCCACCTACTCTATAGCCTTCAATATATGCGTTTCTACCACTACCATTTGTAACTACTGACTCTAGTGCCCTTCTTACTTCTTTTGAAGTCTTTTTTGTTATAACTTGTCTTACTTTTGTTGGTGTGTTTTCTTTTATCACCGAATTAGTTTCAGGATCATTTAAACTTTTTACTATGTATGGTTTATAAAGAATGCCTCCGTTAATCGCGGCGGATACTGCGGTTATTTGCTGTATTGGCGTTACTGATACACCTTGGCCAAACGCCGTTGTTGCAAGTTCAACTGGACCTACATCCTCTAAATCAAATATAATGCCGGTTGCCTCTCCATTTAAATCTATTCCTGTTTTCTTACCAAAACCAAACTTATCAATATAGGAAAATAAAGTTTCTTTACCCAAACGATTACCCAATTCTACGAATCCCGGGTTACACGAGTTTTCTACAACTTGCAAAAAAGTTTGTGCACCATGGCCTCCTGCTTTCCAACACTTTATTTTAGCATTAGCAACCTTAACACTTCCAGAATCATAAAACGTTTCGTTATCTAAGTCAACTAATCCTTCGTTTAAAGCTGCCGAAAGAGTTATTATTTTAAAAGTAGACCCGGGTTCATAAGTCGCCCAAATAGGAAGGTTTCTATTAAGTGTTTCTTGTGTATAGTCTTGATAATTTACCGCATCAAAATTAGGTCTTGATGAGATTGCAAGTATTTCACCAGTATTTGGATCCATCGCAATAGCAAGCGCTGTTTCAGGCTCGTACTTAGTCATTACGTTATCTAGTTCCCGCTCTACACTTGCTTGAATCTCATGATTAATAGTTAAAGTTACGTTAACACCATTTTGAGGTGATTCGTATACTTGAGATAAATCAAGTTTGTTTCCTTTAGCATCAGAAAAATACTTTATTGCACCATACTCTCCGGTTAAATAATCATCGTATTGTAATTCTATTCCAGATAATCCTTGATTATCTATTCCAACAAAGCCTAAAGTATGAGAAAGTTCCGTTCCGTATGGATAACTTCTTTTTGATTCTCTTACCAAGTACACACCATCTAAGTTTAGTTTTTCTATTTTTTCTGCAACAGAATAATCTAATCTTCTGCCAAACGGATGAACCCTTTCAATAGAAGTGTTTTTATAAACATGTTCTCTCATAGTATCATAAGATACGTTTAAAATATCCGCTAATTTTTTGGTTGTTTCTTTTTTATCTTTTATTTGACTAGGTATTAAAACAAGTGATGTAGTTGTTATGTTATCCGCTAAAACAACACCGTTTCTGTCATATATCTTTCCACGGTCCGCTTCTATTGGTAAATTCCTACTCCAAAGGCTAGATGCCAAATCATTTAACTTATCATACTCAAATACTTGTATATAAAATACTTTTAGTATTACCACGATAAAAACAAAGAACACTATTATTACAAATATTTTTATTTTGTTATCAACCTTTTTCTCGTTCACTAGTATCACCTGTAATAAGTTTATGAATAACTAATTTACAAAATGTTAATATAAAAACGACAAAAAAAGAAAGTCAAACCCTCTAAATTACTTTCTTCTTAAAACTAAATGAGATTCTGTTACGATTTTTTCCTTTTCTTCTCCATTTTCATCTAAAACGCCCGTTCTTATCAATGCTTTTTTAGCAACTTCTCTTGCTTTTTCAGGATTCTCATTTGAAAGTTTTTCTAATGCTTTTAAATAGGCTTTCATTCCATCTAACAAATCCTTATAATCATTATCATACGAATTTAACTCAAAATTTTCATTCATATAATCAAATCCTTTCAATCATTTACTTCTTCCTTTTTACTAAATTCAATTAATTCATCAAAATAATCATTACCAAATTCGTGTCCATTTTTAAATAATTTTAAAATTTTATTTTAATATTCCATATTCAGCTTTTCCTTTTGCGATTAAATTATATCATATTCAATCGTGTTTGAAAATCTATTTATATTTTTCATTATATTTTAATTAAATTAAAAATTACCATGTATTAAATACATTTTTATCATTTTTTATTTATTAATTTCTTTCATTTGATAATTTTACTAATAATAACATTAAAAATTTTAATACTTATCTACATCATTTATTAAATCCATTACTGAGCTAACTATTTTTTTTGCTGATTTTTTAACTGCTTCAATCCCACTTTTTATTGCATAACCATTATATTTTTTTATCATTTCAATATCACTATAACCATCACCAATAGTATAAATATCTTTTCTTAAAACATTTTCAAGTAACATAATATATTCTATCGCTAGCAATTTCGAAGAATTTTTATTTATTATTTCAACATCATTATTAGAATTTATTTCATATATATTAATTTTATTATTATATTTATTATTCAAATATTTTAATTCATTATTATAATCTTCCTCATTAAATTCTAAATGAATTTTCGTTATTTTTTTTGTATTTGGTTTAACCAAGCCTTTTCTAGCAGTAGAAAAAAAA
>CASEJU010000057.1 GCA_949288335.1 uncultured bacterium
CTGTGACACTCTGGACATAACTCTCCAGTTGGCTTATCCCATACGGCAACCTTACATTTAGGAAAATTACCGCAACCATAGAAAACTTTTCCTTTTTTAGTTTTTCTTTCGACTATTTTACCACCGCATTTAGGGCAATCACACACTTCTATTACCGGAGGTTTCTCCTTTGGCTTTATGTATTTACATTCCGGATATCCTGAACATGCTTCAAACTTACCGTATCTTCCATTTTTAATAACCATTGGTCTTCCACAATTAGGACATACCTCACCGGTTGGTTCGTCTTCTTTTTTCTCCATTTTAGAAAATGCGTTTTCCACTTCTGGTTCAAAGTCTTTATAAAAGTTTTCTAATAATTTATACCAAACTTTTTTACCTTCGGCAATTTTATCTAAATCCTCTTCCATCTTAGCGGTGTATTTAACGTTTATTAAATCACTAAAAAATTCCTGAAGTTTATCGTTAGTTTCAATACCAATTTCAGTTGGATTAAGCTTTTTTTCTATTATTTTAACGTATCCTCTTTGGGTTAACGTGGTAATGGTTGATGCATAAGTAGATGGTCTTCCTATACCTAGTTCTTCCATTGCCTTAATTAGTTTTGCCTCGGTATATCTAGCAGGAGGTTTAGTAAAGTGTTGATCCTTTGTTATTTCATCAGATATTAACTTATCTCCTACTTTATACTTAGGTAATACTTTATCTTCTTTAGATTCAAACTTTTGATACACTTTTAAATAACCATCAAAAATTAGTACCTGACCAGTTGCTTTGAAAGTTGTATTGTTATTATCTAACGTTATCGTTGTTGCGTTAACTTTAGCTTCCTTCATCAAAGAAGCTAGCGCTCTTGCGTATATCATTTCGTACAATTTAAATTCGTCTTTTGAAAGATATTCTTTTATGCTTTCTGGTGTTCTATTAATACTAGACGGCCTAATTGCTTCGTGAGCATCTTGAACGTTTTCTTTCTTTTTAGAAGTTTTTACGTGTCCAATGTATTCTTCACCATAGTTTTCTTTAATAAAAGCATAACTTGATTTTATAAACTCGTCTGATAATCTAACCGAATCAGTTCTCATGTAGGTAATTAAACCGACCGTTTCACTACCAATATCAATACCTTCATATAACTTTTGTGCAACCTGCATGGTTTTTTTAGATGAAAAACCAAGTTTTGAAATAGCTTCCTGCTGCATCGTAGAAGTAATAAACGGGTATTTAGAGGCCTTTTTCTTTGGTTTTGTCTCGTAGTTAGAAACAATAAATTCTTTATTTAAACCATTAATTACCGAATCTGCTTCATCTTCTGTTTTTAAATCAGCCTTTTTACTATTAACGGTATCTAAATCAGCTTCCATATCAGGAAACTTAGCGCTTATCGTCCAGTATTCCTCTTCTTTAAAGGCTTGTATTTCTCTTTCACGGTCAACGATTAATTTTAAAGCAACCGACTGAACACGGCCCGCTGATTTACCTCCGGTTTTAGACTGCATTAGTTTACTTAATCTAAAACCAATTATTCTATCTAATATTCTTCTTGTTTCCTGGCTATGCACTAAATCATCATCTATTTTTCTTGGATGATTAAAAGCATCTTTTACAACGTCTTTAGTAATTTCGTTAAACACTACTCTATCATAATCGTCATCCGATAAATCAAGTGCATCTTTTAAATGCCATGATATTGCTTCTCCTTCACGGTCCGGGTCTGTTGCAAGATATACTTTTTTAGATGCCTTGGCATCCTTTTTAAGTGATGTAATATCCTTTTTCTTACCCTTTATAGCAACATAATTAGGTTCGAAATGATTTTCTATATCAACTCCCAAACCAAACTTACCAGTAGTTGCTAAATCCCTTATATGACCTTTACTAGACACTACTTTATAATCACTACCTAAATATTTTTCAATTGCTTTTGTTTTAGTTGGAGATTCCACTATGACTAAGTTCTTCATCAATTATAATGCCTCCTATTTATTGTGATTTTCAATATATTTCTTTACAGGACCATATGTATGCCTATATCCGTCAATTATACCATATTTATTTAAAAGTTCAATGTGTTTTTTTGTCGGATATCCTTTATGTTTACAAAATTCATACTC
>CASEJU010000058.1 GCA_949288335.1 uncultured bacterium
TATGACAAATAAATCGCCTTGGAAGTATTATATATGATTTTAAAACTTATTGCACATTATTTGTGCACTTCTTTTTTTTAAATACGTATATTAATAATGTGAATTTATTTGCATCAGATATATTGTTAATTGCATCATTTTGTGATATAATGATGCAAATAAAAAGGAGGATGATGCAATTTGAGAAGATTTAATTTAATGCAAGAATATAGTAGTACTATATCCAACAGTAATATTATTAATTTGATAAGTAAAATTCATGAATATAAAGGGAAGCAATCATATTTATTAGATATTAAAAAAGACGCATTAGAAACTTTATTAAAAGTTGCTAAAATTCAAAGTACTTCTTCGTCAAATAAAATTGAAGGAATTTATACTACGGATAAAAGAATTAATGAAATAGTAAATCACAAATTAGAACCTAAAAACAGAAATGAAGAAGAAATTGCTGGTTATAGAGACGTATTAACTTTAATACACGAAAATTATAATTTTATTAGTATTAATCAAAATACAATCCTACAATTACACAGGGATTTATATAAATATACTGGTTATAGTTATGGTGGTAAATTTAAGAATTCTCAAAACTTTATTGAAGAAAAAAATGAAAAAGGAGAAAAGAAAATTAGATTTACACCACTATCTGTTGTTGAAACGCCAATTGCAATTGAAGAGTTATGTAATAATTACAGTGAATTAGTTAATGATGAATCATGTGATTTGCTAGTTTTAATTCCTATATTTATATTAGATTTTGTATCAATACACCCATTTAATGATGGTAATGGTAGAATAAGTAGATTACTTACTTTACTATTGTTATATAAAGCAAACTATATAGTAGGAAAATATATTAGTATTGAAAAAATTATAGAAAAAACAAAAGATAGTTATTATGACGCATTAGAAAAAAGTTCTGTAAATTGGCATAATAACGAAAATGATTATTCTTATTTTGTAGAGTATTATCTAGGAATAATATTAAATGCTTATAAAGAATTTGATTTTAGAATAAATATTGTTAAAAATAAAAAAATCACTGCTTATGATAGAATTATAGATATATTTAAAGAGAATATTATTCCAATAGATAAAGCATTTATAACAAATAAATGCCCTGATTTAAGTGAAACTACAATTGAAAGAACTTTAAATAAATTACTTAAAGAAGATAAAATTTTTAAAATTTCTGGTGGAAGATATACAAAATATAAATGGAATAATTAATTAAATAAGTTGCTTGAATTTATATACAACTAGAATTATGAAAGGTAGATTAAAGAAGAATTTTTCTTCTTTTTTTCATATTATTTTTACTTTGACATAGTATTTAATGAGATTGAAAAGAAAGTAGGGATTATATGGAAAAATACGATATTATAAAAGATATTTCACAAAGAACAGGTGGGGATATATACTTAGGAGTAGTAGGTGCGGTAAGAACGGGTAAATCAACGTTCATAAAACGATGCATTGAGAATTTAGTTGTTCCTAACATAAAAGATGAATATGAGAAAAAAAGATGCTTAGATGAAGTTCCTCAAACGGCACAAGGTAAAACCATAATGACAATAGAACCAAAGTTTGTCCCTTCTAATGCTGCTACTATCGCGATTGATGATTTTACTGCGAATATTAGACTTATTGACTGTGTTGGTTATGTAATAGATGCCGCTAAAGGATACGAAGATGAAAATGGGCCTCGTATGGTACGGACTCCTTGGTATGATGAAGAAATTCCGTTTGTGGAAGCAGCTGAAATAGGTACTGAAAAAGTAATTAGGGATCATTCAACGATTGGTATTGTAGTTACAACGGATGGAAGCTTTGGTGAATTAAAAAGGGAGGATTATGTCTCAGCAGAGAACCAAGTTATAAACGAACTTAAAGAAATTGGTAAACCATTCATCGTTGTTTTAAACTCAGCTCATCCAACTCATCCGGATACAGAAAAGTTAGCTGAAAGCTTAAGAGAAGAACATAATGTTCCGGTAATACCAATTAGCGTTGAATTAATGGGAGAAAAAGAGATATATGGAATTTTAAAAGAAGCATTGTTTGAATTTCCTGTTTTAAGTGTTAACGTTAACATGCCTGATTGGATTGCGTGCTTATCTTATAAGCATCCGCTAAAAAAACAGTACGTTGATAAAATAAAGGAAAGTGTTGTAGACGTAGACAAAGTTCGTGACGTAGATACGATAATAGAGCATTTTAATGGTTGTGAAAACATAAGTAAGGCATACTTATCAAACATTGATACCGCAAATGGTGAAATAACCATAAACCTAGAAGCACCAGATGGTTTATATAACGAGGTATTAAATGAAATAATAGGGACCAAAATAGATTCGAAGGCAAAACTAATTAGTTTGTTTACTGAACTTAATGAAACAAGAGATGAATTTTCACAATTTAAAGAGGCAATTAAAATGGTTAAACAAACGGGTTATGGCACTTCTTTTCCTACCATTAAGGACATGAAACTAGATACTCCAGAGATAATAAAACAAGGAACAAGATATGGTGTTAAACTAAAGGCGGTTGCACCATCCATTCACATGATAAGAGTAGATGTTGAATCAACTTTTGAGCCTATAATAGGATCAGAAACGCAAAGTAAGGAACTAATAGATAACCTAATGAAAGAATATGAAAAAGATCCTTCTAGCGTATGGAAAAGTGAAATGTTTGGAAGAAGTTTAGATAACATTGTTCAAGAAGGAATAAGAGGAAAGCTTTCACTTATGCCGGATAACATTAGGCACAAGCTTCAAACAACGTTAACTAAAGTGGTAAATAAAGGTTCTAATAACATGATAGCTATAGTAATATAGTTATCTTTTTTATTGACAAAACATTAAAAATAAGTAATATATAATTACTAATTGAGGTGGTTAAATGAACAGGTATAAAATACAAGTAAGTTTTGTTTTAAATGGAAATTATGATAAAGAAGACGTAAGTGATTTAATTAAAGTTAATATTAATGGAAAACACATACCAGAACGCATAAGGTATAAAATTAAACCGCTTGAACTGATGGATACCGTAGTTAAGAGAAAATATGGCATTAACGTTGATTTTAAAGGTAATATATGTGGTGATTGCATTCATATGCTTAAGTGTCCAAAGGTTATGGATAACGAAAAAAGGCCATTAAAAAGCTACGGTTATATAACGGATGGACTAGAGCTTTTGCTAATAGATATAGAAACAAGAAAACAATATATAAACGCTGTTAAAGAATATAAAGATAAGTTAAATTATTTTGATTTTGATTTGGACGATGATGTTGATTTAAAAAGAAGGCTTCAAAACTCCGGTGTGGACGTTCCTATAATAAGTGTTTTTGGATGTAAAAAATATTATCCAGATGGTATAGAATATATAAAAAAACCTAAAAAAGAAAAATAATTAATATGTTATAATCTATATAGGAAAGATTGGAAGGATAAAATGGAAAAGATAAAAGATTATGATAGATTAAAGAAAATAATAGAAAAGTTTAACATAACTGGTGATATTATTAGTATTAATCCGATAAATAACGGGATAATAAACACAACTTATGTCGCTACTTTAAGTGATGAAAATAAGTACCTTCTTCAAAAAATAAACACAAATATTTTTAAAGAACCATATAGACTAATGAAGAACATAGAAAACGTAACTTCTTTTATTAATAGTAATGATGCTAAAAGTAAAGATAATTTAACGGTTATTAAAACTAAGGAAGGAGCACCTTTATGCGTTGATAAAGATGAGTTTTCTCATAAAAGTTATTATAGAATGTATAACTTTATAACGGGTTCAACTTCTTATGATAAGGTTGATACGCCTATAATTGCTTATAATACGGGTAAGGCTTTTGGTCATTTTCAAAGGATTTTAAAAGGTTATCCAATGGTTCTTTTAGAAGAAACGATAGAAAACTTTCATAACACTAAAAAAAGATATGCTGACTTTTTAGAGGCATATCAAAGGGATGCCGTAGGAAGAAAAGAAAATGCTTATAAAGAAATTTGTGAAATAATGAGTAGAGAAGAAGTTTGCAACATAATAGTTGACTTACTTGATAAAAAGAAAATACCGTATCGGGTTACTCATAATGATACTAAAGTTAATAACGTTTTAATCGATTCTAAGACGAATGAACCAGTTGCGGTAATCGATTTAGACACCGTTATGCCTGGTTCAGGTTTATATGATTATGGCGATGGAATCAGAAGTGCATGTTCAAGCGCTTTAGAAGACGAAAAAGATTTATCTAAAGTATCAATTGACATGGAAAAGTTTAAGGCTTATACCGACGGTTATTTAAGTGAGATGGCACCTTATTTAAAACCACTTGAAGTATCTAACATGGCTAATTCTGTTAAGATAATAACGCTTGAACTTGCGATGCGTTTTTTAGAAGACTATTTAAACGGGGATACGTATTTTAAAACCGACTATGATGATCATAATTTAGTAAGAGCTAAAAACCAGTTGAAATTAGTAGAAGAAATAGAAAATAAAATTCCACAGATGGAATGTTTTATTGATGAGTGCTATAAAAAATATAAAGGCAAGTCAAAGACGATGAGAAACTCTAAATAGAGTTTTTTTAAATTGTAAAAAAGGTTAATATATATTATAATTATTTTAGGTGATAAAGATGAAGAAAAAACGTATACTTATTTCATCATATAACTTGGATTTTGGGGGAATAGAAACATCACTCATTAATTTATTAAAAAACTTTGATTATAATAAATATA
The DNA here is from genome assembly GCA_949288335.1 of uncultured bacterium. GTDB lineage: Bacteria > Bacillota_I > Bacilli_A > RF39 > UBA660 > Aphodocola. The sequence continues at coordinate 4,770 of CASEJU010000058.1, forward strand.
ACGTAACGCTTGTTTTAGAAGAAAAAAAAGGTGTGTTTTTAAATGACGTAGATAAGTCTGTGAAAATAAAAGAGTATAAAGTAAGCTATAACAAGAATTTTATAATAAGAAAGTTTATTAACTTATTAAAAAGAATAAGGTGGATCTTGAGCAATTATAAAAGATATTATGCTTCTATTTGTTATGCCACTTATTCAGGACCGTGCGGTTTTTTAGCACGGGTATCATCTAATAATAAAATTTTATACGTACATAGTAATTATTATGAGGCTTATAATAAGGATAGAAAAAAAACCAAGGCTTTTTTTGATAACTTAAAAATAAAAAAGTATAACCATATTATTTTTGTAAGTAATGAGTCTAAAAAAGATTTAGCTACTATTTATCCTGATTTAGAAACTAAAATGGTTACCATAAACAACTTGGTTGACTATGAAAGAATAATAAAGTTATCTTTAAAAAATATAGATGTTAAAAACACAAGCAAGAAAATATTCTTATTTTTAGGTAGGTTAGATGAATCATCTAAAAGATTAACATTATTACTTAATGTTGCTAAAAAGTGTATGGAAAATAAAGTAAAAGCAGTATTTTGGATCGTTGGTAACGGACCGGATGAGAAAATGTATAAGGATATAGTAAAAAAAGAAAAGATAGATAACGTGGAGTTTATTGGAGCTAAAAAAAATCCATACCCTTACATGAAAAAATCAGATTACTTAATATTAACTTCTAGGTATGAAGGATTTCCGGTTGTTTATAACGAGGCAATTATATTAGAAAAACCAATCATTACAACGATTGATGTATCAGATGATTATGTATCTGTTCCAAATCGTTTTGGATACGTTGTAAACGAAGATACAATTTATGATAAAGTAAAGGAGTTATCAGAGAAAAAAGAACGTATAAAAGAGCATGCTAACTTTGAAAACATTAATAAAAAAAGAATGGAATTAATAGAAAGTTTAATGGAGAAAAAATAATGACTAAATATAGTTTTATAGTGCCGGTATATAATACTGGTAAATATTTAAACAAGTGTCTTAATTCACTTGTTAATCAAACATTTAAGGATTTTGAGGTAATCATAGTTAATGATGGATCAACTGATGATAGCAAAGAAATAATATCATTATATGAAAAGAAGTATGATAATGTTATCGTTATAAATCAAAAGAACGCTGGTTTAAGTATGGCTCGTAATAACGGTGTTAAAAAAGCAAGTGGTAAGTATTTGCTTTTCATAGATAGTGATGATTATGTAGAAGAGAACTTATTAAAAGAAATTGATAAAGAAATAAATGATGTTCAAATATTAAGGTATCAGGTTGTAACAGAAGATGAAAAAGGGGAAAACAAAATAAGTTATCATGAAAAAGCTTTTGATGAAATGAAAGGGTATGATGCTTTTAAATACCTTTCCTCTTACCATTTTGTAGAACCAGCTTGGTGTTACGTTTATAAAACGAAGTATTATTTAGATAATAATTTTAGTTTTAAAAAAGATGTTTATCATGAGGACTTTGGACTTATTCCTTACGTAATATATAAAGCAATGAAGGTTAAATCAGTTGATTACGTAGGTTATCATTACGTTCAAAGAACTGGTAGCATAATGAATAATAATGACTATAAAAAAACCGTAAAAAAAGCTTTTGATATGCTAAATCAATATAAGGCTTTAAGGCTATTTTCTAAAAACTTTGGTAAAAAAAATAATTATGATGATTATTATTTAAGTTATATATCAAACTCGGTAATAGTAAAAGCAAGAGAATTAAAAAAAGAAGAAAGAAAAATATACGTTCATGAGTTAAAGAAAACAAACGCGTTTAATGGCGTTTTGGTAGATACGTTTACAAGAAGGTTAAAAAAAACTTTAATGAAATTAAATTTGAACTTATATTTGAGGTTGGTTAAATGAAAAAAGTATCAGTTATAGTACCGGTTTATAACACGGCAAAATACTTAAGAAGATGTTTAGATAGTTTGGTTATGCAAACCTTAAAAGACATCGAAATAATTGTTATAGAAGATAAATCAAAAGATAACGCAAACGAAATACTAAAAGAATATGAAGAAGAATATAAAGATAAGATAAAAGTTTTCCACAACAAAACTAATAAAGGAATCGGATATAATAGAAACTTTGGCATTAAAAAAGCAACCGGTAAATATATTTCTTTTATAGATAGCGATGACTGGACAAACGAAACCATGTATGAAAAAATGTATGAAAAAGCAATTAAAGATAATTTGGATTCAGTTGTTTGTAAGTTTCATAAAATGCTTGAAAAAGATGATGATTTAATAGAGATAGAACCAGATTTTAAAGTGCCTTACTTTAAAAATACGAGTTTAAAAGATAATCCTAACTTGCTTTTAGATATTAACCTTGCTCCATGGAATAAGTTATATAAAAAAGAATTATTAAACGATATAAGGTTTCCAGAAGACTTAAAGTATGAAGATGCCATAGTTGTGGTAAAAGCACTTGCAAGGTCTAAAAAAATAGGTATGGTAGATGAAAAATTAAACTATTATTTAGTAAGAAGTAAAAGTGAGACAACCGTGATGGACAAAAGGGTGTTTGACATATTAACCATTACTAAACAAATGATAGATGAATTAAAGAGTCATGATTACTATAACGACATAAAAGAGTATGTAGAAGCAATGACGATAAGAAACCTTTTTAGATATACTTTGCAGCAAAAATATCAAAAAGATAAAAAAATAAAAGATAAATTTATTAATGAAGTGTTTATATTCTTAAATAAAGAATTTCCTAACTGGAGACATAACAAGATATGGAAAGAAAGAAACTTCTTAAAAAGAATGATAGAAGGTAATAAGTTATTAACTAAAATATATTGTAGTTTGTTTTAAAAAATGAAAATCAACTTACTAAAGTTGTTTTTTTATGTTAGAAAACTAAAAAAATTCATGTATTTTCATAATTTTATAAAATAATATGCAAAAAATGTAATTTTTTAGCAAAAAATCAAAATTAATTTGTTAAAAACGTTGATTAAATATTTAAAAATGCATATAATATGTTTGAAAGGAGATTTTTTATTATGCTTATTGAATTTAGTATTACTAACTTTTTGTCATTTAAAGATAAAGTTACGTTTAGTATGAAAGCTTCGTCTGATAAAACATTAAAAAATAATTATGTTAACATAGGAAGCGAAAAAATACTTAAAACCACAGCTTTTTATGGTGCAAACGCATCTGGTAAAACCAACCTGTTTAAAATATTAGGAATTGTTAACAACATGATAAAAGAATCAAATTCTTTATCTCCTAACGCATCACTGCCAATAATACCTTTTAAATTGAGTAAAGAAACGATTAATAAACCAAGTGAATTCGAAATAAAGTTTATTGTTGATAAGATAAGATATGTTTACGGATTTAAAGCTGACTATAAAAATGTATATGAAGAATATTTGTTTTATTATCCAAACGGACGACCAGTTAAGATATTTATAAGAAAAAACATAAATGAATATTCATTTAATAGTTTTTATGAAAAAGAATTAAATGACATTAAAACAAAAAACACAAAAAATAAATTCTTTGTTTCGACTGCCACAAGTTGGAACTTTGATAAAACAAAACCAGCTTTCGATTTTTTAACAGAAAAATTAGGGGTAGTTTTATCTCATGAGCAAATTAAAGGTTATTCAAACAACCTGTACTTTAATGATAAAACAAATAGTATAAAAAAATTTGCTATAAATTTCTTAGAAAAAGCTGATTTTAACATAAATGATTACGAAATTATTGAAGATAAAATGACTGAAGAAAAAATGTTAAATATGCCAGATATAATAAAAAACTTAATTCCAGTTAATGCGCCTTTGTATAGAGTAAATACCTTTCATTTAGTAGGCAAAGAAAAATATAGATTTGATATTTCTGAAGAATCATTAGGAACTCAAACCATATTTAATTTTATACCAGTTATAAAAGATGTTTTAGATAATGGTAAAGTTATATTTATAGATGAATTTGATAAAAGCCTTCATCCTTTTATTGTAAAATATATTATAAAAATATTTAACAATCCAGATTTAAACAAAAATGGTGCACAGTTAATATTTAATACACATGATACTAACTTATTAGATCTTGGTTTATTACGTAGGGATCAAATTTGGTTTACAGATAAAAATTATGAAAACGCGGCAAGTGATATTTATCCATTAGATGATTTTTCTGTTAGAAAGGAAAAAAATATTGAAAAGGATTATCTATTGGGTAGATATGGAGCTGTTCCGTTCATAAAAGAAGATCTAAATAATGAAGAATAAAATATAAAAAGATAGAAAAAGAAATGCTAAATATCGTAAACCAAAAAAAGTAATTTTAGTAGCCTATGAAGGAGATAATAAAACTGAAAAAAACTATTTAGACAATTTTAAATCAAGGGATAAACCATATAGGATTATTAAGGTTCCAGGAAATGAAACTGATTCTGTTTCACTTGTTGAACAAACAACTAAAAAGGCAAAAAAAGAAGACCTTGACTTATCGTCATATGATGAGGCATACTGTATTTTTGATACTGATGCAAAGAAAGAAAAAGCAAAAGAAATAGAAAAAGCAATAAATCTTTCTAAAAAGAAAAAAATAATTCCTATTGTTTCAACTCCTTGTATTGAATTATGGTTTTTGTTACACTATGAACTCACGACTGCAGAACTTACTAGCAATAAAACAATAGAACGATTACAAACACATTGCCATAAGTATGATAAAAATTATGATATATATGATGATATAAAAAGTAATGCTAGTAAAGCCATAGAAAATGCAAAAAAATTGGAAAAGTATCAAATAGAAAATGGAAAAAAACTTCAGTCTATTGAAGCTAATCCATACACTGAAATGTACAAATTAGTTGAAGAGTTAATGAAATAAAAAGTGACTTTTTAAATTTGAAAGGTCACTTGCTTTATTTTTAATGAGGCTGATTATCAATAATATTTATTTTTTTTATTAATAATGTTATACTGTTTTTATGAGTAGTGAGGTGGAATATGAAAACTAAACACGATATTTTATATATTATTATACCAGCTTATAATGAAGAAGAAAATATAGATGAAGTTTTAAAACAATGGTATCCAATAGTAAGTAAAATAGGGAAAGAAAGCAGATTAGTTATAATAGATGATGGTAGTAAAGATGGAACGTATGATAAAATTATGAGACATTCTAAGAAAATGAAACAACTAATTCCAATTACTAAAAAGAATGGTGGACATGGTGCGACCGTTTTATATGGATATAATTATGCAATAAATAATGGAGCGGATTATATTTTTCAGACTGATTCTGATGGTCAAACTAGCCCGTCTGAGTTTTGGGAATTTTGGAAACTAAGAAAAAAATACGAAATGGTTATTGGACATCGCAATGCAAGAAAGGACGGCATAAGTAGAATTTTTGTCACAAAAATTTTAAAAATGGTTATAAAATTTGTTTTTAAAGTTAATGTGACGGATGCCAACACTCCATTTAGGTTAATGAAAGCAAGCACATTAAAAGAAAACTTAAAGTTAGTTCCAAAAGATTTTAATTTATCTAACGTTATAATATCAGTTATTTATGCTAAAAAGAATTTATCAGTTAAGTATATTCCGATAACTTTTAAGCCTAGACAAGGTGGGGTTAACTCAATTAACATTAAGAAAATAATTAGAATTGGAAAACAAGCTGTTATTGATTTTAGAAAAATTAATAAAAATCTAAATAATTTATAGAGGTTTTAGTATGCTAAAAATATTAGGTAAGAATAAAAAGAACATATTAATAATTATTTTTGTATTTTTTCTTTCTTTTGTATTAGTAATGCAAAGTCCATTAAATATATTTTCTGACTATCCTGTTTCTGGAACTGATTCAAGTGTGTTTAGAACGGTTGCGTATTATATGAACGAAGGATTAATGCCGTATAAAGACATATTTGATCATAAAGGTCCGATTATTTACATAATAAATTATTTTGGCATGTTAATTTCTTATAATCATGGAGTTTGGTTATTGGAATTGATTTTTATGTTTATTACTTTAACTTTCATGTACAAGATAGCTAGACTTCGTTGTAATAAATTTTGTTCAGTCTTAATTTTATTATTAATTAGCGCTTGCTTTTTTCAATATTTTGAGCAAGGGAATTTAACAGAAGAATATGCTTTACCATTCATTTCTATTTCTTTGTATTTATTTTTGGATTATTTTAAAAATAATAATTTAAATAAA
>CASEJU010000059.1 GCA_949288335.1 uncultured bacterium
AACTCCTATTCAATACAAAGAAAAAATGCTTGGTATTTCTAATTTATAATCCCCCTCTATTGTCTACTTTTTCTTGACTAATGCAATTTAATGTTGTAGTGGTAAACTAAAAGTAGACAACTAAAAAAGTGAGTTTACACGTAAGGTAAATTCACTTTTTAATTAAGAGTTACTTCCATATTATCAGTAATTACAGTACCTGCTTTTATACTTTGATATCCTATGTAACCAGATGCTTGGATGTTATGTTTTATTCCTAACTTAGTTAAAACAACATCTGCGTCTTTAACAGAATAATTTGTTAAATCAGGCATGGTAACAACCTCATCATTCGTGAAGATAAACACTTTATCCTTGGTATTTATCTTTGTTCCTTCACTAGGATATTGGTCAGTAACCTTAGTTCCGTTTCCAAAAGTAACGTAAGTTACACCTTTATCATTTAAGGTTTGCTTTACTTTTTCAACTAGCTTATTTTTATAATTTTCTACTTTGTACTTGGTAACTTCCTTGTTTAACTCTGGAGCTTCTTCAAATATTCCTAGGTATTTAGCAGTGTCCTTAACGATTGTTTTTACTGCTTCAGATAATACGTTTGAATAATTATAACCCCTTTGCATAGCAACATAAATAATTACTTCGGGATCATCTTTTGGATACATTCCCGCAAAAGAATATACGTAATCATTACTTCCTGTATAGTATTTACCGGTTCTTGCATTTGCAATTTGAGCCGTACCAGTTTTTCCAATTAAATCATAACCATCCATCCGGTATTTACTACCAGTAGTCTCTGATGAATCACCATTTACAACCAAATACATTAAGTCTTTTATTTTATTTATTGTCTCTTGTGAAGCTACTTTCTTTCCTTCCTTAACCTCTGCTTGATAAGTTACTTCATTTGTTTCTGGATTAACGGTTTTCTCAACGATGTAAGGAGTAAGTAAAACACCGTTGTTAGCGATTGCGGTTAGTGCTTTTATTTGCTGAATTGGCGTTGTTGTAATACCTTGTCCAAAACCAGCGTTAACAACTTCAACGTCATACCTAAAATCAACTTTACCGGCATACTCATTTGGTAAATCAATTCCGGTTGTTGAGCCAAAACCTAACTTCTTATAATAATCCATTAGCTCTTGCCTTGATAAATAATTTTTTATCATGTTAGCAACACAAGTATTAGAAGATAAGGTATATCCCCTTGAATATGGTATTTCTCCCCAACCGGTTTTATTCCAGTCACTTACCACGTCTTCTCCAATCGTGTATGGAGCGGTATAACACGTTGTGTTATATGGATCCCAATCCGGATTATTTTCAAAAGCAGCCATGTAACTAAAAGTTTTCATAACTGAACCTGGTTCATAAGTATATGATACAAGCGGGTTTAGATAATTTTCTATTTCCCTTGTGTTTGGATTAAATGATGGACTTGTTGCGGAGCCTAGTATTTTACCTGTTTTTGCATCAGCAACAACAGCGATAATCCAGTTGGCTTTAGAGTCTTCCTCCATTTTATTTACAACGGTTTCTAAAGACATTTGTACGTTTGTATCAATTGTTAGATAAACGTCATTACCATCTGTTTTTTCTTTTCTTATTTCGTTTGAATTAGGAAACTTATAACCGTTTAAATCTTTTTGATACTCAACAAACCCATTGGTACCCGTTAACTTTTTATTATATTGCTTTTCTATTCCCATCTCTCCGGTCATGTTACCTTCTTCATCAGACGTAGTATAACCAATTACGTATGATAAAAAATTATTATTAGGATAATACCTTTTATGAGTAGTTATAAAATCTATTCCATATAACCCAAGCTTTTCAATTGCCTCTTTTTGTAATTCGGTAAGGCCTCGCCCGGCAGAACCAAATTCCACTTGATAAGCATCTTTATTTAGTCTTTCCAAGATACTTTCCTTACTCATATCAAGCACGGTAGATAATTTTTCCGCGGTATCCTCTTTATCAACAACGTGTTGAGGCACTTCGTATCCTTCGCTTCTTGACTCATCTAAATAAGCAATCACCGTGTACGAATTAATGGTTTGAGCTAAAACTTCTTTATTAGTATCATAAATGTTACCACGCAAAGCATAAAGTGTTTCTTTTTTCGTATTTCTTTTTTCAGCAAAACTCTTTAAGTCAACGCCGTCAACCTTACCCGATAAACATAAGTATCCAAGTCTTAAAATTAGTACAAAAATAAAAAGAAAGAATATTAAAGTAAAAACCTTTGCTGTTACGTTCTTGTTTTTATTTAATATCTGTCTTTCCATACTTCGATCACCCTTATTTTTGAATTACAATAATGTTATTATTATTATACTCCAATCCACTTTGAGCTGCAACCAATTGCATGTTTTCCAACGATATAAGCTCATTTACCTTCATCGTTAAACTTTCATTTACTTTCTCTTGCTTTGTAACGCTGTTTTTTAGTTTTTCAACTTCTATATTAACTGATGATAGCTGTGCCTTAAAGAAAAACACACTAACAAAAACAAACGCAACGGTTGTAATAGTAAGACTTATCATCATCTTTTCAAATTTTGTTTTCTTCCTTCTTTTTTTAGCCACTTGCCATCACCCTTTTTATTTTTGTTTTACCGCAATTCTAAGCGTTGCACTCCTGCTTCTTTTATTTTGTTCTATTTCTTCTTTACTTGGTTTTATTTTTTTTAGTATTTTAAGTTCAGGTTTATATTCATCTGGTACGTTAGGCATTCCTTTTAATACCATATCTTCTTTAGACCTTTCCTTAAATATGTCTCTACATATTTTATCTTCTAAGGAATGAAAAGTTATTACCCCAATTACACCATCTTTTTTTAGTAAGTCGATAGCATCATTAAGTGCCTTTGGTAATATACTAAGCTCCTTATTAACTTCTATTCTTATCGCTTGAAACGTTCTTCTTGCTGGATGAGTATGTCTTTTATACTTTTCTGGCACCGAAGAAGATATAATATCTTTTAATTCAAGCGTGGTTGATATTTCTTTTTTTAACCTGTTTTTTTCAATTGCTCTAGCAATTTCTTTCGCGTACTTTTCTTCACCATAATTTTTTATAATTCTATATAAATCATTAAAAGAATAAGTATTAACCACTTCTTTAGCGGTTAGTTTAATACTTTTGTCCATGCGCATATCAAGTGGTGCGTCCTGGTGAAAACTAAACCCCCTTGTGGCATCATCAAGCTGTGGAGATGATACTCCAAGATCAAATATTATGCCATCAATACTGGTAACACCCCTTTTATTCAACTCGTCTTTTAGGTTAACGAAGTTACTAGGAATTATTTCGTAATTGTCACCAATACTTTTAAGTACGTTTTCACTATACACTCTTGCATCAGCATCTTGATCAAAAGCGTACAATTTCCCTTTTTTTAACTTTTTTAAGATTGCACTTGAATGACCAGCATAACCTAAAGTACAGTCAACGTAAACGCCATCTTCTTTAATGTTTAACGCATTAACCAAAGGCTCTAACAAAACGCTTATATGTTTCATTTAAACCTCCATACCCTCAAATAAATCTTCAGCTAAATCAGAAATATTATCCTCGTTTTCACTAAAGTAAGAATTAAATGCATCTTCTGACCATATTTCAAGCCTGTCATTCACACCAATAACCACGCACTCTTTTTTTAGCTTTGCGTAGTTAACTAGTGGCGATGGTATGATTATTCTTCCTTGCTTATCAAACATGCATTCTTGTGCACCAGATAAGAAAAATCTAAGAAATGCTCTTGCGTCCTTCTTGGTAAAAGGAAGACGTTTTAATTTGTTTATGAGTGCGTTCCACTCATCTTTTGAATAAACGAATAAGCACCCTTCTAAACCTCTTGTGATAATAAAACTATCACCTAATTCTTCACGGAACTTAGAAGGCATAACAAGTCTTGCTTTATCATCTATGTTGTGATGAAACTCTCCCATGAACATATATATCCCCCACAATCTACCACCAAATTCCACTGGCTACCACTATGATACCATAACTATAATGTTATTGTCCATAATAAAACACCAAAAAATAATACAAAAAAATCACTTTACGTAAAGTACAAAATTAATTTTTTAAAAGTTATAGCTACCAATATTTAATAAAAAATGATAAAATAGTAACATGATGAAAAATATATTAATTGGGATAATAAACGTATATCAAAAGATTCCTGGTTCATTTCACGGGTATTGTAAGCATGTTCCAACGTGCTCAGAATACATGAAAGAAGCAATTAGGATTCATGGCATCGTAAAAGGTGTTTTTCTTGGTATAAAAAGAATCTTAAAATGTAATCCATGGGGAACTTTCGGATATGATCCCGTACCAAAAAAGGAGATTAAAAAATGAAAAATAAAATTATTATAATATTAGGAATAATCATTTCACTATTTGTTCTTTCAGGTTGTAACAAAGATGAAAACACAAGTTCCATGACGGCTTATACAAGCGTTTATCCGGTTGAATACATACTAGAGAACCTGTACGGAGAAAACATTGCAATTTATAGCATTTATCCAGATGGAATAAATTATAAAAACTACGAACTAACCGATAAGCAGCTAACCGATTATAGTAAAGGTGATTTATTCGTTTATAACGGAACGATAAAAAAGGAAAAAGATTATGCCGTAGAATTGTTAAATAAAAATAAAAAAATAAAAATAATCGATGCTTCCCTTGGTATGAATTACACAAGCGACGTTGCCGAAAATTGGCTTAACCCGGCAAATTACTTAATGATGGCATCTAACATAAAAAAAGGACTAGAAGAATACATTAGTGAAAACATAGAAATGAAAAAAATAAACGAAAACTACGAAGCTTTAAAGCTTTCTTTATCAGAAATTGACGCAGAGCTAAAACAGATTGCATCAAGCGCTAGTAATCCTACGATAGTAGTTAGTAATGACGTGTTTAAATACCTTGAAAAATATGGTTTTACCGTTATATCACTAGAAGAAAACGATAACTTAACCGATAAAGTTATATCGGACGTTAGAAAGCTTCTTGCTAATAAACAAATAAGCTACATTTTCTTAATGGATGATGAAAAAGAAAACGATACGATAAAAAAATTAAAAGAATCTTATAGTTTTACAACGGTTAGCCTAAATTCATTAAGCACTTTAAACGCTAACGACAGAAAAGACAAAAAAGATTATATGACTATCATGCAAGATAACATAAACTCAATAAAACTAGAAGTAAACGAATAAAAGATGTTTTAAACATCTTTTTTATATTAAAAAATTAGTTATTAAATTAATTAAAATATCTTTTTCTTCCGGATTGGATTCAGCAATCAAAATCGTTAAGGAAGCTAATGTATTATTATCAATTACTTTTTTATTATCTTTATATAACATGTTATAAAACTGTAAAAAGTATATAAATAAAGTTGCAGCAATTCTCTTATTACCATCTATGAAAACATGGTTTTTAACCGTTAAATAAAGGAAATTAGCAGCCTTCTCTTCCAGGCTATGATATACATCCTTGCCATCATAAGTCTGATATAACGTATTTATTATACTTTTTAATCCTTCATTTCTTTCTAAAGCAAATACATCACTTTCCTCATTAAATCTTAAAGTATTAATTAAATTTTTACAATCTTGATAAGTGATTTCTTTCTCACTTGTTTTTTCTTTTCTTAATTTTAAGGTTTTATGGTCATAATCATCAAGCAAATTAAGAGCTTTAGAATAATTACCTATTACTTTTAAAATACTTTTAGCATCAGCATCCTCTAACCTCTCATCCGCCCTATTTGCTATTTCTATTAACTTAATAGTTTTTTCTAAATACTCTAATCTTTTATTATTTACCGCGTATCCCTTTAATAAATAATCCTTAAGAACTTTATTAGCCCAACGCCTAAAAGCTATACCACGTTTAGATTTAACACGGTAACCCACGGAAATAATAACATCTAAAGAATATAATGTTACTGGTTTATCGGAATTTGCAATGTGCATTTTTTGCACATTGCTATTTCTATCCAATTCCTCCTCATTAAATACATTATTTATATGTTTAGTAATAACTGTTCTTTCTCTTCCAAATAGCTCAACCATTTGTGCTTGAGTAAGCCAGACGGTATCATCTTTCATGTTTACTTCTAATTTTACGTTCTCATCTTCAAATAAAACTATTTCATTTTTCATTTCATTACCTTCTTTCTATACTATATTTTTTTTATTTAATTAAACAGATTAACATCAATTTTTTTTAGTTGTCTAAATTACTCTACATCCCCTAATTATCGATTTGTGTAATTTTACTAACCTTATTTATTAGTAGACCAGACACTTCACTATCCCTCATTAAAGTTATGGAAAATGTTTTATAACCAATTCTATTTATACTGGCACCGCAATGATAAATTTCTTTATTATCTAATATAAAGTATCTATCATGAAATGTATTATCATAATAAACTACTAAATTATGATATTGTTTATTATACTTTATTACATCTTGTCTGGTTAAAAAATTATTTGGTTTAGTTATAATTATTACGTTTATTTTTAATCTTTTAACAATATCTAAAATCGTATTATCCGCATATGCATCAATTATTACTAACGTTTTAGTAGCAACTTTAAATATTTCTAATATTTTATTGTAAGCATCAAATATTTGCCCGTTAAAATATATTTCATTAACCTTTCTTTTTTCTTCAATCCTTTTAAAAGAATCTTCTAAAGTTTTAATTTTAACATGATCTTCTAAAACTAAATTGTTTATATATTTTTGTTCAAGTAAATTACTTGAAATATATTTTCTTAATGCTACAAAGGCATCCATTATTCTTATACTAACTTCTTCTGCCACTTTTGTTCTAAGGATGGTTGCAAGCATTGCAACTCCTTGCTCAGTAAAAGCATAAGGTAAATATTTAACGTTATGTCCTCTACCCTTCAAGGTTTCAAATTGAAACCTTGAAAGATTATTTACTTCTTCTTCCGATAACCTAAACATAAACCTTTCGGGAAATCTATTTATATGTCTTTTAACTGCTAAATTAATAGTTTTTGTCCCATTTGCGCACTCATAAAGCCTTGCTAAATCACTATCTAACATTACTTGTTTTCCTCTTACCTCATAAATTAAATCTTCAACTGCTTCTTCACTTTTAAACTTATTTTCATCTTCAAATAAAACTATTTCATTTTTCATCTTTATTTTCTCCCTATTTAAATATTTTTTTACTACAAACTAAGGCGTAATGTTTTGTTACCTTAATTGTTTTACCTCCTTTTTCTAATATTTCACCAATACTTAAATCTTCATTACCCTACTTAGAGCTCTTCGTACATGCGAAGTTTGGTCTTTATATAACGCATCAATTATACCAAACAATTGTTCTTTATTTAATATAAAAATAACAATTATGATTTTTATATAAGTTTTATATTATTTTTATGTGATTCCATAAAAAAACACTAGCCTTCGCTAGCGTCTATTCCTGTTTCTATGTAATTTTCACCCTTAAATGGCTCCGTTTTAAGTAAATCTCTATAATTTTGTTGTCTTAATACTTCGTAAACCATTATTGCAGCACAATTAGATAAATTAAGAGCCCTTACTTTATCAGTCATTGGTATTCTAAGACAGTACTCTAAATCATCCCTTAAAATTTCAAGTGGAATACCCGTTGATTCCCTTCCAAATACTAAATAAATATTTTCATCTTTATTACTATAATCAAAAGCCGTGTGAGGTTTCTTTCCGTACCTGGTTAAATAGTAAAAAGTGCCCTCATTCTTACTTTTAAAATCTTCCCAATTTTCATATACCTTATAATCGCACTCATTAATATAATTAGCACCACTTCTTTTAATATAACTCTCGTCCAAAGAAAAACCAAGTGGTTTTATCAAATGAAGTTTCGTATTTGTTGCTGCACAAGTACGCATTATATTACCAGTATTACCTGGTATTTCCGGTTCAAACAATACTACGTTAATCACTTATTACACTTCTTTCTTTTAATACATCAATTATATCATCACTACTTTTTAAAGTACTAACATCTATCATGTCAGAGATTTCTCCATTTTTATAAAAAATCAGCTCTGGAGCATTTTGATATACTGGATCCATTATTGTTACACCATTAATATTTATATATATAACTTCATTTTCTAAATTATATTTTTTTATTACTGGTATAAATATCTCATCAAATTTTCTGGTAGTATCTTCACTACTGTTTGATACGTATATAATGCTTGTTGGCTGCTCTATAATATGATTTTCTATTTCTTCATATTTAATTTCGGTTAGATAATCTTTTATTTCTGACTCTGATAATAAATTATTCATTTTCTTATCATGAAGTTTTAATGCAACTATAAGTACCGCAACAGTAACAACTAATATTGCAACAAGTAATATAACCTTCTTTGTATACTCTTTCATAAGTCCTCCCATACTATATTTATATTTTAACACATTTAATATAATGAATAAAGAAAAAGCAAAAGAAAATATACTTCTTTTGCTATTCTAACTCTAACAATTCATTTTCATCATTATTTTGATTTATACTAAAATCACTCAAGTACTTAACAAGTACTGGTTTTCCACGGTTTATTACAAATAAGAAATCATCATCGATAGATTCTTTAATTTCAGAAGTTCTAACTGATATTTTTAAGGTAAATTGATCATTTATTCCATTTCCAACCCATATACCATCATTCGGATTAACTCCTTCTTTAAACCAAGCTTCATACTCATATTTTTTAATCTTATCAATACTATCTACTAAAACAAAATTAATAATTCCAAGATCTTTTGCCTTCGTAAAGAAATCATTTACTTTTGCTTTATTATCACTTGATAATTTAGAGATAAAATTTTCTATACCATTAATCATTAATAAAACAGGTTTTTGATTTTTTAATACTGATATATTATAACCATTTTGAACGTATAAATTATAACAATCAACTTGGTATTTTAATAATTTTTCAAATATTTGATTATAATCATTTTTTTCAACCGCTAAATTTGACATTGTGTTATTATTTATCTCAACTGCTTCAGAATCTATTAGCATCGTTTGATAAACATTACTTAACTTTAACTCATTTAATAAAGCATTAACAAAATTTGTCATTACAAAGCAATCATTAGCAGTTACAACATTTATAATGTTCTTTTTAAAGTTATATAAAGAAACATTAAGATCCTTCTTTTCAATACCAATTATTACATCAAAACTATTTTGATCATAACTTTCTTCTACTGATTCATAAGTTACTTTTAAAGGAAGTACCGGCACGTGTTTAGCCTTTATGCTATATTTAGAGTTAGTTTCAGATATTTTGGCTTCAATGGTCTCATTTATTTTTTCGTTTGTATCTACTGATGCAGTTTGAAATTCATAAACAGCATCTTGCTTTATTATACCTCTTCCAAATATCTTAGATGGATAGTTTTTACCAACGTTACCTAATATAGTTGAGTAATCATCATCATTATTTTGTTGCAATGAATAAATAAGTGAGAAATTCTGCTTTAACTTAAATCTTAATCCGTTAGGCGTGTTACAAGTAATAAAGAAATATATTCCGTATTTAGTACACTCTCTTGTTATAACGTTTAAAATATCTTCATACTTTTCATAAGTGTCTTGATATGCTTCATAGTTATTAATTATAACAACTATACTAGGTTCTTTTTTACCACTTTTTAAGTTATAATTGAAAAAATTACCACCGTAACTACTAAATAAAGCCTTTCTTTTTTCTATTAAACTATTTATCATTTTATATAAATTACCTATTTTTTCTTCTTCATCAATTTGAATTACATCACCAACATAATTAGATGTATTATATATTTTAAGCACCTCTGCACCAAAATCTAATATGTAAAAATTTATTTCTTCCGTGCTATATAAACACATTGATGAATAAATCATGGTCATTATAAAATTTTCTTTACCAGCACCCGCCATACCATATAAAAGTGTATTACCACGCGCGCTTATTGGAACCGTTAAAATATTTTGTTTTTGTTCTTGAGGAACATCATACTCACCAACTGGAATATCAATAACATTAGCTTTTGGTTTAAAATTATACTTAGATATTAAATTAACAATGTTGATAAAACTAGGTATTTTATCAAGCCATAAAGGTTTACATTTAATATTTTGTTCTTGTGCTATATCTGCTAAATAATTAACAACGTTTGATAACTCTTCACCATATTTTTTTTCATTTTTATTTACCTTAACTTCTCTTGTTGCAACATCTTTTATAACTTGACCTACGTTATTAATAAATTTAATTGATGTGTCAATTGGCTTTTTAGTCTTTTCTTTTGGTATGTATTTACCTCCAGCCCAAGCAGCTTGTCCTAAAGTAAATACCTCATTATAACCAACCTGAAAATAAAACCTACCAGTTTGTTTTAAAAACGCCGCATCAGGACATTTAATAACCTCATTTGAATCACTTTTATCTTGAACTCTTAAACATACCCTAAACCTTGTATTTGACCAAATTTGAGGATCTACAACACCACTTGGCTTTTGGGTTGCAAGAATTAAATGTACCCCTAAAGAACGTCCAATACGAGCCGTTGAAATAAGTTGTTCCATAAATTCTGGCTGTTGTGTTTTAAGTTCAGCGAACTCATCTGAAATAATAAACAAATGAGATACTGGTTCTCCTACTTTATTTTCTCTATATAGTCTTTGATACTTATATATGTCAACCGTTGATTCACCAGTTTTATCCCTAGCTATATTAAATAATCTTTGCCTTCTTTTAAGTTCACTTTCAATAGAAGATAAACTTCTTTTTATTTCACTTGCATCTAAGTTAGTTATCGTTCCAACTAAGTGCGGTAATTTTTTACCAGAACTAGCATTTTCAAAAGCACCAGCAAGTCCTCCACCTTTATAGTCAATTAATATAAACTGCACTTCATAAGGATTATAATTAACTGCCAAAGACAAAATATAAGTAATAATAAACTCTGATTTACCAGAACCCGTCATACCTGCGACAAGTCCGTGCGGGCCATGTGCTTTTTCATGTAAATCAATATATTGAAGTTCATTGTTCTTTCCGTATCCAACAGCAGTTGCAAGCGACTCCATTGGATTACTTTTTTGCCATCTATTAAGTGAGTTTAACTGTTCTACCTTACCTACGTCATACATCTCTAAAAAACCTACTTTATCCGGTATTTTAGCTACCGAGTTATTAGCGGTCTCAATAGGAATATTAGACAAAACCTTATAGCATTCGTTATAATTAATACCACTTATTAAATCTATTATAAACTTTTGATTCTCTTCGTTTATTACGTTTTTAGAAAGTTCACCAGATACACCATCTACCTTTATAAAACTTTTACATTGTTCAGGAAGTGTTGCAATGTTTCCATTTGAAATTAACAAACTAAAACCATAATTAACTTTTGATTCAAGTAAGTCATTAATAAAGTCCTGACTTCTTACCATCTTAAAAGAATCAGTTATAACAAGGTAAATCTTATCAAATAAGTGAGGACTTAAATCTCTTTGATTTGATGCTTCTTTTCTTGCGTTAAATATTTTTTCTAAGTATGAACAAACAGCATTATATTCTTCACTTTTAGAAGCAAATAAACGAACCGTTTTGTCATCATCAAAACAGTGTGGTAAGTTTTTTATGTTTTCCCAAGTATTTTTTTTGTCATTATCAGTTAAAATAACTATTTTTAAATCTATATAACTATGAAAAGTTATTATTTGAAATAGTAATTTCTTTAAATAATCACTTCTGTTATCATATTGCCCAATAACAGATGATATATAATTATCAATAAAAGAATATACAACCGGAACATTTTTTAATATTTTAGGCTCACGACTTAACTTGTCTGCAACATCCTTAAGCTCATCTTCAACCATAGAAAATGACTCTTCAGGATAAGTTATTTTAAGTTTCATAGGATAACTACCAAATCCTAAACTAACCTTTAAGAAGTCCTCGTCTTCTATTCTTTTTTGCCATAATATTGTTTCTTTATCAAGAATTATTTTATTACAAGTAAGTAAATTAGGATAATTACGATTTAAGATGTTAGTTTGGTTATTAAGTTCATCAATAATTTGTTTTCTCTTACCATCAATATACTTAGTGTATTTATCTATTCTTTCTTGTTCTTTTTTCTTTCTTCTTTTATTTTCAAACTTTCTTGTGATGGTTGGCCATAAAAGTGTTGACGCAACCATTGCAATGGACATAACTACAGATGGTAATACCGATAATAATGAAGAATTCCCACTTCTTAAATTTGCAATTGAAGTAAATGCCATTACCATCGATGACATACTCATCGTAAGCATTGGTCCAACCGTTAAAATAACTGGCATATCTGGTTCTGGTTCTTTAGCAGGAGGAGCATCTATTTTTATTTCCTTTTCGTTTAACTCGGATACAAAGCGGGGTGTTTTATGAAAATAGTCATCATCTTTATACCATTTCATATCAATATCTTCTTCAGCTTCACTAAAACTATCTTCTACATTATCATAACTAACCGTTGTAAGACCATTTACCATTAAACTATTTCCATAATAATAAATGTTTAGCTTAGCATTATACTGATACTTCATATAAACTATCTTTAAACCGTTTATAAAGATTACATCCCCATACTCTAATGCTTTTTTATCAAAAACCCTTAAATTATTAACATAAACTCCATATCTTTTAGATATAGTATATAAAAAGTATTTACCATTTTCAAAAACAAGTTTTGCTTGTTCTTGATCTAAATTGTTAAACACAATGTTATTGTTATTACTACTACCTATTAAAACAACGTTATTTTGGTTAGGATTAATATAATAATCCACCATCAAATCATCATAAGAAGGAGAAACATAAATAAGCATAGCTTCATCAGTAGAGGCATTTTTAATAGTATAAAAAGAGTATTCCTTTAAATCAAACGAAGCAATATAATCATTATTAAAAACACAATAAAACTCCTGGTTACTAACAAGTCTCCAAAGCCCATTTTCCTCAGTTATATTAAGTAAATTAACCTCTTTACCAGCATCATCATAATCAGTAACCCAAAAGTTACCAGATGGATTATCTGGTATATTTATACTTCTTATTCTATCCCTTTTTATCAATGAAACCCGCATTTTTACTCCTCCGTTTTATTATTTTTACATATAATTAAGGATCCGAATAACTTCTAGTAACATTTCCATTTTCGTCATAAAAAGTACGTATCCCACCTGCATATTTCATCCCATGCTCATTAGCTTTCATTTCGTATTCAAAATTACCATTTTCATCATAATATTTTCTAACCCCATCAGCGTTTTCCCTCATATAAGTATTACCATTTTCATTATAATATTCAGTTGTGCTAACATCATTATCCCTATTATAAATAGAGTATATTTGTCCGTTTTTATCATACGCAATTTGTGTATATTTTTTTTCATTCGCTGCATCTGGATAATTGATAATACTCCGTAACGTACCATCTTCAGAATAACGAGTTGACTGATACTCATATCCATCAGTTCCATCCGTAGGTTCACTAACTTCTTTAATATTTCCATTATCATAATATTTTTTATAAATATTATTTTTTATATCAGATTCAGCCTCTATGTTTCCATTGTCATAATAAGAAGCTCTATAAATTACGTTATTATCTTTTTCTATTAAAAGTGTATTACCATCTTCATTGTATTCAGTTATATTGCCATCGCCTGCTTCAATAGATTTAATTTGGCCATTTTCATAATATTCTGTTTTTTTACGATATAAATAATTTCCTGAATTATCATATACATTTTCGTATCTTCTGTATATGTTACCATTTTTATCTATAAGTTCAGTTATATCGCCATCACCTCCTCTATATAAATAATCTCCTGCCTCTACACCATTATAATAATCAATCCTAGAAGGTCCACTTCCATGGTCTGTTACTCTTTTAATTAATTTACCATTAGAATCATAATAAAAATTTTCATCGCTAATTGAACCAAAATTACTTGTAATATTATTAATAATATTAAAAGTTCCATCTGGATTAAATATATAATGGTCATCATTATAATAAGTTTCAACAGTACCATTAGCATATATCTTCTTTATCAAATTACCATCTTTATCAAAATATTCTATAGAACCATCAGAATATTCAATCTTTTCCTCGTATTCTATACGGGTTCCGTCCACCATAGCAAGTGTTGTTTTTGAAGGAAATTCTCTATCAAGGTTTTCATCAGCAAGATTTTTTACGTTTACAATTATAGCATCATCTGATAATTTACTATTTACATCAAGCACAAAACTACTAAACCAACCGGATATCTCAGCTCCGGTTTCTTCTATTTTATCTTGTACATCACCAAAAATACTACTAAACCAATCAGTTAATCTATTCCAAAAAGTTTCTAACTTGTTAGAATCTTCAATTTCTAAATTTTCTGTATCTACGTTTTGAATATTTTGTGTGGTTTGAACATTATTTTGAACTTCAATAGATATATTATCATTATAAGTTTCTAACTCAGGCAAAGATGAAAGTCTTTGCCTAGTAAAATTCGCATAAATAGAACCAATTTTTGCATTTCCAGCTAAAAATTCATCTGTATTACTAACATCATTTAAATATTTTTCCCAATATGAATCAATAGAATCGTAAATTCTATTGATTCTATTATAATGATCATTAAGTTTCTGCTTTATTCTTACAATATCCCAGTCACCACATTTTTTAAAATAACTATTTTGATAATCTTTAAGTATATTTTTAAAATCATTTTTACATTTACTAAATGAAGCATCATATAAACCTTTTATATAAGTAACATCATAAGTCATATTGTACCTCTTTTCTATTTAATCATTTATTTTGTTGTTTATTAATAATATTTAATACTTTATTTATTAAATTTTTTTTAAAAATTTGTTGTTCTTGATCTTGGTAACCTAAAAA
The DNA here is from genome assembly GCA_949288335.1 of uncultured bacterium. Lineage (GTDB taxonomy): Bacteria > Bacillota_I > Bacilli_A > RF39 > UBA660 > Aphodocola. Next base: position 15,014 of record CASEJU010000059.1, read on the forward strand.
ATACACTTTAGAAATTTGAGAATGGTCAAATAAAGCCATCTTTTTACTATTTACTATTCCTTCTGGAAATGCACATCCAGAATAATCATATACTTTATCCTTTTTTATCATATCGTATACACAAAAACCGGTTATCATAAGTCTTTTTTCGCTATTCTTTAAAAGTACTACTGTTCCTATTGGCAAAAACTTTCCTAAATTATTATTCATGATTTCCTCCTAATCAATTATATTCTGAACTTTATTTACAATTTCTTGTTTCCTTTGATTATTATTTTCTATATATTTAGAATATTTTGCTATTTTTTTATCAACAACATCTTTTGCTTCATCATCATTCTCTGTCAAACTATTTGATACTTTTTTCTGAATACTTATATTTCCTTTATATCTACCTATTTCATCGTCCAATGTTTTGTATTCTTCTATATAAGAAGTCACTTTTTTAAATTTATTAATATCTTTTAAAAGTGAAGAATATTCTTTTTCTAACTCTTCTAATGCTTTTATTATTTTTTTTCGACCAATACTATCCCATTTCGATTTATCATCCAATGAATGTTTTAAAGAGGTTACATTTTTACATGTTATTTTGCTTATTTTATTAAAAGCTTGATTCAATTGATTTACGTCCACATTTTCATAAGCCATACTTTATCCTCCCTGAACACTATTTTTCGCAGAATTATCAACCGCTTTATTAGACATAATTTCTTTTTCTATAGTATCATTTAATTCATTTAATTTACTACAAAAATTAGAAAAATTATTTATAACCTTATCGAATTTTTCTTTGTATAAGTTGTATCCATCACCCTGCCAGTTATTTTTAAGAGACGCAACTACATTACTTGATTTAGTTATATACTCATTTATATTATTGATTGATGTTTTTATTTCATTATATATGTCATCTAACTGTTCATATCGTATTTTTGTAACACTCATTTCTTCTCTCCTATTCTATATTTATATTGTAATTATAATCTTCCTCTAAAGCTTCAAACACCGGTAATACCTGACTTAAAAATTTATAATATTCTACTAATACATTCATATATCTATTCATTATAGGATTATACTCATTGTTAAATTTATCTATAAATTTAGTGGCATTTTCTCCAGTCCAAAATTCTGTTATAGTATCTACTTTAGCTTTTATGGATTTAATTTCATTTGTTATTTGTTCAATATAATCTTTTAAAGAATTTGAACTAGAATTTATATTATCAGAAATAATAATCATAATACTAACCTCCCTCACAAAAGAATGTTAAAATTAACATTCTTTTGTCAAAGAGTTTAATTATTAAACTCTTATTGTTGCCCTGATACTGCTTTATCAACTGCTTGATATCTAGCAACCGTATTCTTAAGATAAGTAGAGCAATCAGTTATAGCTTCATAGAATTCATGAAATTTTGCAGCCAAAGTATTAAATTCCGCTTTAGCTTGTTCAGCAGCATCTCCACTCCATACTCCATCAGTTCCTACCTTATCCATTTCAGGCTTAATAGATTCTTCTAGTAAAGATTGCATAGAACTAGCTTTTTGTCCTAATTGATCTGCTATACTACTTATTTCTGTATAAGATAATCCTGAGAACATTTTATCCCTCCTATTTTATTGTATTTTCTTCCATCGCTTTTTGATAAGCGTTACCTACTTGGATTAAATATGATCCAACTTCATCAATTGTTTGTTGCAACTTATTCATTACTTGTGCTTGTTCTGTTATTTCGCTTGTGTATTTTGTCGCATCATCACCTTGCCAACTTCTTTTCAAACTATCATTAAGATTTTGAATTTCACCTAATAATTTTTTGAAATCACCAGCATAGTTTTGAATAGC
>CASEJU010000060.1 GCA_949288335.1 uncultured bacterium
AAAGAGTTATGCTTCAATAGCTCAGTTGGTAGAGCATCCGGCTGTTAACCGGCAGGTCGTAGGTTCGAGTCCTACTTGAAGCGCCATAAAAAAAATAAAGTAGCAGAAATGTTACTTTTTTTCTTTATACGTCGTTAACATTATACGAATGCATGTTTTTCTTGATAATGGCATTAAAATCTATAAAATAAGCATAAAATTAAACAAAATGTTGTAAAATAAAATAAATATGATATAATTTATATATATTTTACATGCATTGATGAGGAAAAGTAATTAAACGATTCTTTAAAGAGAGCTAACGCTTGGTGTGATGTTGGTAAGATAGTTTAATGAAAGAACACCTTGGAGCTTCTTACCGAAAGAAAAAACAAGTAGGCTAAGACGGAGGATAACCCGTTAAAGTATCATAAAGTGACTATTTATTTTAATAGTAAACTGGGTGGTACCACGGATATAAACAGTTATTCGTCCCTATGGGATGGATAGCTGTTTTTTAATATAAGAAGGTGATTAAGCTTGAAAAAAAGGCCAGCCGTACTTATTATTCACGGATTAGGTGAAGGAATAGAAGATAATGAAAACTTTTTTAACTTTATTCAATCAACTCATAATTTTGATGTTTATATGTTTACACTTCCAGGTTCAACAAGAAAAAATAGAATAAAAAGAGGAAAGGGATACCATGAATGGTTAGAAGTAGCTGAACAAAACATTTCAAAATTAGAAGAAGAATATGAAGATATATATATTGTTGGTCACTCCATGGGAGCGGTGATTTCATGCTTTTTAGCCTCGCTTCATAACGTAAAAAAATTAGTCTTGGTTGCACCTGCTTTTGGAATATTTAATTTCAAGCAAAATGTGACTGATATTAAATCTATGATAAGCAAAAAAAGAAAATTATCTAATGATGCTAAAATATTTTATCAAATAGTATTTTCTAGATTTTTATCGGTTCCTCTTCATTCGTATAAAAATTTTATACTTTTTACACATAAATATAAAAATAGTATAAGATATGTTAAATGTGATACCCTAATTGTTTATGGTAAAAACGACGAAATTGTTCCTAAAAAAGTAGTAGACCATGCTTATGAGTTATTACCGGGAGAAAATAAACTTTATTTGGTTTATAAAAAAGTAGGACACGTAATTTTTCAAAGTAATAGGAAAGATGAGATAAATGATGACATGCTTAATTTTTTAATAGAAAAGAAAATGACAAGTCATGGAATAATAAACAAATAATTTTGGAGGTTTTAAATATGGATGAGAAAAAAAGACGTTATGCTAACTTTTTAATTTCAAGATGCTTATCCATGAACGCTGGTGAGCCATTATTAATAGGTTATATAACTGAGCAAAAGAATTTTGTTAACATAATAATGGAAGAAGCTAGAAAACTTGGAATAACAGAAATATACGAAATAGAAAATAATAAAGAAAAAACAAAACAAATATTAATTAATTCTACAACCGAGGAAATAGAAAAAGAACCTTATTTTAATAGAAAGATAATAAAAGAAGTATATGATAAAGGAGGTTCTTACTTATCACTTGCATCGTATAGTAAATCAATATTAGATGACGTTTCAAGTGAGAAGAAAAAAGCAATGAATAAAGTAAAAGTTGACACGCAAGAAGACGCGGTGGCAGCAAGAGGTGTTTATAAATTTCCATGGTGTATAGCAGCCGTAGCAACAGGTGAATGGGCAGAAAAATTAAATCTTAATTCAGAAGATGAATTATGGGACATAATATTTAAAATTACTTTAATGGATAAAGAAGACCCAGTTAAAGCGTGGAATGATAAAATAAAAACAAATACTAAAAAAAGAGATTTATTAAACGATTTAAAACTTTGTAAGTTAACGTATACGAACAGTTTGGGAACAAATTTAGAAATATCCCTTCCAAAAGATGTTATCTGGTGGGGTGCTGCTAAAAAAAGTTTTGATGGCAAAAAAGACTTGATAGTTAACATGCCAACCGAGGAAGTATACACAACTCCAGATAGAAACAAAGTAAATGGCGTTGTGTATTCTAGTAGACCACTCGTTGTTAAAGGAAAAATAATAGATAAATTTAGTTTAACTTTTAAAGATGGAAAAGTAGAAAAAGTTTCATCTAGTAATAGTGATGAAAAATTATTAGAATTAATCGAAGAGTTTGATGGTATGAACTTTCTAGGAGAGTGTGCTTTCGTGGATTATGATTCGCCAATTTCTAAAACAAATATGATTTTTAACTCAACTTTAATTGATGAAAACGCATCATGTCATTTAGCACTAGGTAGAGGTTTTCCTAAATGTATACCAAACGGTGAGAACATGAGTGATGAAGAATTATTAGAAAACGGAATAAACGTAAGTAAAAATCACGTTGACTTCATGGTAGGTACAAGTGATTTAAGTATAATAGGAACGGATGTATATGGTAATAATGTTCCAATATTTATAGATGGTAACTTTGCTGAAGAAAAAATAAACAGTTTTTTAAAAGAAAGGAATGATAAATAATGAGTACGTATAGAACAAATACATGTGGAGAATTAACGATAAAAGATTTAGATAAGAAAGTAACACTTGCAGGCTTCGTATCAACCATAAGAGACCACGGCGGAGTTATGTTTGTTGATTTAAGAGATCACTATGGAACAACCCAAATTGTTGTTCATGATGATGCAATGCTAAAAGGAGTTTCAAAAGAAACCGTAATTAAGGTTACTGGTGTTGTTGTCAAAAGAGATGAAGAAACGATTAATAAAAAAATCGCAACTGGTGAAGTAGAAGTAGTAATAGACTCACTTGAACTACTTTCTGATACTGCAAAAGTATTACCATTTGAAGTAGATGAGTCCAAAAAGGTATCAGAAGACGTTAGGTTAAAATATAGATTTTTAGACTTAAGAAATCCAAAGGTTCACGAAAACATTATCTTAAGGTCAAAAGCTTTTAACTTCTTAAGAAACAAAATGCAAGAATTAGGATTTTTAGAAATTCAAACGCCAATTCTAACATCATCATCACCAGAAGGAGCAAGAGACTTCATAATCCCATCAAGAAAGCATAAAGGAAAGTTTTATGCACTACCGCAAGCACCACAACAATTTAAGCAACTTTTAATGGCATCAGGCTTTGATAAGTACTTCCAGCTTGCACCATGTTTTAGAGACGAAGATGGCCGTGCTGATAGACTAGTTGGAGAGTTTTATCAATTAGATATGGAAATGGCATTCGCGGATCAAGAAGACATTATGGAAGTTGCTGAAAAAGTATATCCAGCATTCTTTAAAGAGTTTGGTAAAAGACGGGTAACCGAAGGACATTTTAAAAGAATTCCTTATAATGAGGCAATGCTTAAGTATGGTACTGATAAACCAGATTTGAGAAACCCACTTGAGATAATCGATATATCAGAGGTATTTACTAATACTGAGTTTAAACCATTTAAAGGTGCGATTGTTCGTGCGATAAAAGTAGATAACATAGCATCAAAACCTAACAGCTGGTTTAACGAAGTAGTTGATTATGCTAAATCAATTGATATGCCAGGTATTGGATACATCAGTGTAATGGAAGATAAATCACTTAAAGGTCCAATTGACAAGTTCTTAACTGATGAAGATAGAAAGGCATTATTTGAAAAAGCAGGATTAAATATTGGTAGCGTATTATTTTTTATCGCTGATAAAAGACGTGACGTTGTAACAAGAAACGCTGGGTTAATTAGAACTTATTTAGGTCGTAAGCTTGACTTAATGGATCATGATCTATTTGAGTTCTGTTTTATTACCGATATGCCAATGTATGAAATAAGTGAAGTAACAGGAAAACTTGATTTCATGCATAATCCATTTAGTATGCCAAGAGGTGGAGAAAAAGCGTTAGATGAAGAAGATCCACTAGAGATATACGCAGACCAATTTGACGTTGTATGTAACGGGGTTGAATTAGTATCAGGTGCCGTTAGAAACAACCGACCAGAAGTACTTGTTAAGGCGTTTGAAAAGGCTGGATATACCGAAGAAGATATAAAAAGTAAGTTTAACGCATTATACACGGCATTTGGTTATGGATGCCCACCACACGTTGGAATGGCACTAGGAATTGACCGTGCCCTTATGATGCTTTTAGAAGAAGATAACGTAAGAGAAACAGTTGCGTTCCCATTAAACCAAAATGGTGAAGACGTACTTACTGGAACTCCAAATGAGGTTACCGAATTACAACTAAGAGAGACTCATATTAAGTTAAGATAAGGAGGAAAACGGATGCAAAAGATAACTAAAGAAAACATACAAGATTACGCATTAAAATTAATGTTTAAGATGAAAGATGAAGAATTTGAAACTTTTGAAAAGGAGTTCGAAACCATTTTAAAACACATGGACTTAATCGGGCAAATTGATGGAATAGAAAAAGTAAAGCCGATGACTTTTCCTTTCAGAAACCCGGACGTTAAATTAAGAAAAGACGTTGCAACCAGTACTTTAACTACCGATGATGCCGTTAAAAACGCTCATGAAACAATTTACGATGAGGTAAAAGTTCCAAAAGTAGTTGGAGGTGAATCTTAATGAGTTATTTAGATAAAAGCATAAAAGAAATCTACGAAGCTTTAAAAGAAGGCAAAGTAACTAGCAAAGAATTAACTGAAGAAGCATTAAAAAGAGCTCATGAATATCAAGATGAGTTAAATAGCTTTGTAACTATCTTAGACGATGCAAAAGAAGAAAAGGTAACGGATAATGTTTTATCTGGAATTCCTTATGCCGCAAAAGATAACTTTTCAACCAAAGGAGTTTTAACAACCGCATCATCAAACATTTTATCAGATTACGTTCCGGTATTTGACGCAACGGCAGTTAGTAAACTAAAAGATGCTGGAGCCGTAATGATTGGTAAAACAGTACTTGATGAACTTGCTATGGGAGGAACCGGAACAACTGGTCATACTGGTGTCGTTAGAAATCCTTGGGATCCTAAAAGAATGATTGGAGGCTCATCCGCGGGATCAGCTGCAGCGGTTGCTCGTGGTATCGTTCCTTACGCACTAGGCTCTGATACGGGAGATTCAATTCGTAAACCTGCCGGGTACGGTGGCGTAGTTGGTTATAAGCCAACTTATGGTTTAATATCAAGATGGGGATTATTTGCGTTTGCTTCCTCACTTGATCACGTTGGTTGTTTTACTAAAACGGTAGAAGACGCCGCATACGTAATAGATAACATAAAGGGAATTGATGAAAAGGACATGACGTCGTTTGATTCATCTAACATTAACATAGTAGAAAACCTAAATAATGACGTTAAGGGAAGAAAATTATTTTACATAAAAGAAATAGTTGATAACTTAAAGGATGACAAAGTATATTACGATAATTTCTTAAAAGTAATAGAGTACTGTAAGGAACTTGGAATGAACGTTCAAGAGGAAAGTATTGATGATGCTATATTAAAAGGTATTTATCCATCTTACATGGCTATTTCTTGCGCCGAGGCAACTAGTAATAATTCAAACCTTACTGGTATTCCATTTGGAAATAGAAAAGAAGGACACACTCCAGATGAGGTTATGATTAATACTAGAACCGAAGGTTTTTCAGAATTAATTAGAAGAAGATTCGTTATTGGTTCATTCATCCTTCAAAAAGAAAACCAAGAAAAACTATTTAAAAACGCGCAAAGAATAAGAAGATTAATAGTTGATAAAATGACCGAGTTATTTAAAACGTATGATGGATGTATTATGCCAAACGCCGGCTCTATCGCACCATATTTTAATGAAGAGCACGACCGTTTATCAGATAAGTACTTACTTTTAGAAAACCATTTAGCAATTGGTAATTTTGGAGGATTTCCATCAATTACCATTCCATCAGGTTTAGTAGAAGAAATGCCGGTTGCAATTAACATAACTGGTCCTATCATGAGTGATGATATGGTGTTTAACATTGCTAAAAAACTAGAAGAAAAAATAGGTTTTGTACCATTAAGCGTAAAGGAGGAAAAGTAGTATGTATAAAGTAACGATCGGACTAGAAGTTCACTGTGAATTAGAGTCAAACTCAAAAGTTTTTTCTCCTTCTATAAATGGTTACACAGAAGCACCAAACAGCCATGTAGCGTACCAAGACTTAGGTTTTCCAGGTATTTTACCAGTTGCTAACATCGAGGCCGTTAAAAGGGCTTTAAAGGTGTCTATGGCAATGAATTGTAAAACGCCAGATGAGATAATCTTTGATCGTAAAAATTATTATTACCCTGATTTACCAAAGGGATACCAAATAACTCAGATGACTAAACCAGTTGGTATAAACGGATACGTAAACATTGAAGTTAATGGCGAGGTTAAAAAAGTAGAAATTCATGATACTCACCTAGAAGAAGATACCGCATCACTAGACCATTATGATACTTATTCATTAATTGATTATAACCGTTCTGGAATTCCACTTCTTGAAACCGTAACAGAACCATGTTTGCATTCTAAGGAAGAAGCTTTAACGTTTTTAGAGACTTACCGTTCTTTAATCGTTTACTGCGGTGTATCAGAAGCAAGAAGTGATAAAGGACAGATGAGGTGTGACGTTAACGTATCACTTTCTGAAACAGAAGAATTAGGAAACAAAGTAGAAATCAAAAACATTAACTCGTTTTATAACGTTGGCCGTGCAATAGATTTTGAAATTGAAAGACAAACTGAGATACTTCAAAACGGTGGGGTAGTAGAGCAAGAAACAAGAAGGCTAGATGATGAAACCGGTGAGACTTTCCACATGAGAAGTAAGGTTGATGCGGTTGATTATAAGTACTTTATCGAACCAAACATTGCACCAACACCTGTTACAGATGAAATGCTAGATGAAATAAGAAAAACAATTCCTATGCTTCAGCTTGATAGAAAAAGAAAATACATGGATGAGTATGAATTATCAGAGTATGACGCATCGGTTTTAGTAAAATCAAAAGAGGACTCTGACTTTTTCCAAGCATGCGTTGATGCTGGTGCTGATCCTAAAAAAGCATGTAACTGGGTTACCGGAATGCTTATGGGATATTTAAATGAAAACGAAATAACGATAAAAGACGTACCAATAAAACCAGTAATGTTAAAAGAGTTAATTGATCTTGTTGATAACAAAACGATATCTTCAAAGCAAGCTAAAGAAGTATTTGAAATCATGATAAAAGAAGGAAAAGAACCAAAAGTAATCGTAAAAGAAAAAGGTATGATGCAAATTACCGATGATAACGCTATTCATGATGTTGTTATGGAAGTATTAAAAGAAAATGATGAACAAGCAAGAAGTTATAATCCTGAAAAAACAAGAATGATTGATTTCTTTGTGGGACAGGTTATGAAAAAGACTCGTGGTAAAGCAAATCCAGCTAAGACAATGGAAATGTTAAGAGAAGAACTTGCTAATTATAATAAATAAAAACTCATAAGCTAAAACGCCTATGAGTTTTTTTATTAAAAGATTCGGTTTATAGATACACTTGCAGAATATAAATCATTTGGTACGAAATCAAAGTCAACGTCAGAAGTGTTAATTAGTCTGTAACTTGCGCCAGGAAGTGCTTCAAAGATTGCGTTACCACTGATTGTTCCGGTGTCACAGCAGGTTAGTTTATTGTGAGTAGAAGAGTGAGCTATTAATACGTCCTCCGGCCAGAACTGATGAAGTTCTATACCAAGTGTTTTTGGTTCACAATCTTGCTCGCCAGTATTTTTATTTCTTACGTTAACCCACCAGTGCATAGCATATATACCAGCTTCAGGAATGTAGAAATCACCTGTTGCAGGATTATATGTTATTTTATTTGAAATGTTGGTGTTTTGAAATAATAATGGTGTTTGTGTAGGAACGGTTGTATTTGATCTATCATGTACCATTGCATAACTGTCTAAGGTAGTTCCAGGGCCTGCAGGACCGGTAGGACCAGTTACACCTTGAGGTCCAGTAGCACCAGTAGGGCCAGTTACGCCTTGAGGTCCGGTTGCACCAGTAGGACCAGTTACACCTCTTGGTCCAGTAGGTCCGGTAGGACCTTGACATCCGTCACATCCTCTTGGACCGGTAGGACCAGTGGGTCCCGTACAATCATTTACCAAGCATTTGATAACCTCACACAAGCAGTTATCTTTTACACATGGATTTTTTATTATTTCGTTTAAGTTTAGATTTTCTATATCATTATTCATTTTTATTTTTTTTCCTCCTTTCAATACTAGAGTATGTTGGTAACAAAAATGTGACCGAGCGAATATAATATAGGTTATAGTATGATGGCTATATAGCTTGGTAAAAAAATCTATATACAATTGACTTTTTATTGTTAAAAAAGTTAAAATAAAATTGAAAAAATAAGGAGGTTAATATGTTAAAAGGTAAAGTTGCCGTTGTAACCGGTGGAACAAGAGGTATTGGTTTTGCAACGGTTAAAAAATTTTTAGAAAACAATGCGAAGGTAGCTCTTTTTGGATCAAAAGAAGAAAGCGTAAAAAAAGCAGTAGAAGAGCTAAAAAAAATTGATGAAAATTATGAGGTTATAGGTTTTTATCCTAATTTAAATAATTTTGATGAATTAGAAAAGACGTTTAATGAGATAAAAAAACTTTATGGAAAAATTGATATTTTAGTAAACAACGCTGGTATAAGCCAAAGAGACAGTATTTATGATTATAAAGTGGAGGACTTTAACAAGATCATAAACTTAAACGTTAACGCGATGTTTAACTGCACAAAAGCGGTATGCCAAATCATGAAGACGCAAGGCGGCGGCGTAATTTTAAATACCAGCTCAATGGTTAGTATATATGGTCAAGCTGCAGGATGTGGATATCCAGCAAGTAAATTCGCCGTAAATGGTCTTACCAAGTCTCTTGCAAGAGAATTAGGACCTGATAACATTAGAGTAAATGCCGTTGCTCCGGGTGTTATTTATACCGACATGATGAAAGACGTACCAGAAGAATTAATAAAACCAGTTATTGCCGGAATACCACTTGGAAGAATAGGAATGCCAGAAGACATTGCAAACGCATTTTTGTTTTTAGCAAGCGACCTGGCAAGTTACGTAACTGGTGAGGTTTTATCAGTTGATGGAGCGGCAAGGAGTTAAAAATGGATAAGAAGGTTTTAAGAAATTTATCATACGGTGTATACGTTGTAACAAGTAAAGATGATGATAAAAACGTAGGTTGCATCGCTAACAGCATAATGCAAGTAACATCTAGTCCAATGACGGTTGCGGTAAGTATAAACCATGATAATTACACTAATTCTTGCATTAAGAAAAGTAAAAAACTTGCTATTTCAATTTTAAAAGAAGATAGCGATGCAAAAATAATTGGTGAGTTTGGTTTTAAATCAAGCCGTGATGCTGATAAGTTTATAAATACAAATTACAATGTAATAGATAACCTTGCGGTAATTAATGATTCCTGTGGATACCTTATTTGTGAAGTAATAGATAAAATGGAAACGGATACTCATACGGTGTTTTTAGCAAAAATAACAAACGCTGATGGATACACTAACGATAACCCAATGACTTATAAATACTATCACGAAAAATTAAAAGGGACGTCTTCAAAAAACGCGCCAACGTATCAAGAAGAAGCCAAAACTGAAGAAGAGCCAAGCAAAAAGAAAGGAAAATGGCGCTGCAAGGTGTGCGGTTACGTCTACGAAGGAGAAGAACTTCCTCCTGATTTTATATGTCCGATTTGCACAATGCCTGCAAGTGAGTTTGAAAGGATTGATTAACTAGCTTAATGCTAGTTTTTTTTAATTTAAAATGTTATATTAATAAAGAGGTGATTCTTTAAATGTATGACGTTACCATAATAGGTGCTGGAGCATCTGGTGTTATGTGCGCCCTTGCCCTAAAAGAAAAAAATAAAAACTTAAAAGTATTATTACTCGAGAAAAACGATAAGTTAGGTAAAAAACTTTCTATAACGGGAAATGGCCGTTGTAACTTAGGAAACATAAATACTGATATTTCTAATTTTAATAGTGATTCAAACTTGAGTGATTTTAAGAATGTACTTGAAGTAGATAATTTTGACTTTTTAAACGTATTGGATAATACTGATGATGTAGAAAGTTATTATGACTATTTAATACGTTGTGGCGTTTTAATAACAAAAGAAAAAGATTATTTATACCCGTACTCAATGCAAGCGATAACGGTTTGTAAGTCCTTTGAAAGATGCTTAAATTGCCTAAACATAGATATAAAATATAACTATGATGTTTTAAAAGTTTCTAAAAATAAAGATGTTTTTACTATAAATGATGATATAAAAAGTAAGGTAGTTGTTGTTGCAACCGGCGGAAAATCATATCCAAAAACTGGCTCCACTGGATTTGGTTATAACGTACTAAAAAGTTTTGGGCATACTATTACTGATTTATATCCTTCCTTAACAAAACTTAAAACCAATTATAAATACATTAAAGACTTACAAGGCGTAAGAGTAAATGCTAAAACTAGTCTATCTGTTAATGAAAAAATAGAAAGAAAAGAAGAAGGACAAGTTCAATTTACTTCTGATGCATTATCTGGAATATGCATATTTAACTTGTCTAGAAACGTTAAAAAATATTTAAATCAAAATAAAACAGTTAAAATAATAATGAACTTAGTACCAGATTATAGTGGGTTAGAGTTACAAAGTTATATAAATTATTTTCCTTCATATAAACTTCAAGATGCGCTATCATGCATTATAAATAATAAACTTGCAAAAGTAATTACAAAAGAATTAAAACTTGATAACAAACTGGTAAAAGAATTAACCAAAAACGAACTCGAAGAAATTTGCTTTAACGTAAAAAACATGAGTTTTAACATAACCGATACGGGGGATTTTAATACTGCACAAGTAACTAGTGGTGGTGCGCCATTAAATGAATTCACAAAAAACTTAGAGTCAACTAAATGTAAAGGATTATACGCTATAGGAGAAGTATTAGACGTTGACGGCAAGTGCGGTGGATATAACCTTTCTTGGGCATTTACTAGCGCTTTAATAGTGTCTGATGGCATAAATAAATGTTTTAAGTAGCTTTATTGTATAAAATTATTTGTATTATTATATGTTATGAATTTGATAGTAAAAATTGGTCACTTAACTTATTGTTAATGTTTTAACTAGCTATCAAACTACGTTGAATTCGGTATTTTTTTTTAATGGTGTAAAGAATTATGGTTAAATATAAAGAAAATTTTTCTAGTTTAATTAATAAAATGATAATAGAAAAAACAACAACAAAAGAAGCTGATAAATAGCTTCTTTTTGTATTAGTCAAGAAAAAATATACATCCCCAATTTTCCACACGAGCGTAACTTGACACCTGGGGGGGGGCGTATGTTAATATAAACACATAATAAGATAGAAAAGGAGTAAGAAGATGGGAGTAATAAAGAACGAAGTAGGAAGACCAAGTAAGAAAACAAAAATAATAAGAGGAATACTAAAGTTAATAGGAATACTAATAATTATAGCAGCAGGATTATACATAGGATATGTAGTTGGAAATAATCAAGATAAAGAGAAAGAAAAAAATAAATTGATTAAAACTACAAATGAAAAAATAGAAGAACTAGATATAAATAGCAAAGAAGTGATGAATTTATATTTTCCGTTTGAATTTTATACACACGAAGCGTCAGATGAAGAACTGTATTATGAAGAAAAAATAACACCAGATGATTTATCTTATGAATATAAAAATAGATTAGCTTTTGCTAAATATTACAATGAAGTCGATCGTGAAAGACTAAGACTATATGATGGTGTAATTAAAGATGATTTTAATTTAGATCGTGAGTATTTAAAATCTTCTACGTTGGAAAAAAGCTATAAAACTTTATTTGGAAAAAATGCCAAATATATAGCTAAAACATTTGATTCATTTGGTATTGATACGTTAAGTATGATTTATGATTCGACTAATGATATTTATTTGGCAGATATAAGCGCTGGAGACTATACCATGTACAGATATGGAAAAGAATTATATAAAGCTATAAAAGTTGGTAATAAAATTGAATTATATGAATATGTTGTTGTTTATAATGAAGATTATGAAAATAACATTGTTGGTGTATTTTCGAATATAGAAGATGCTGATAATTTTCAAAATGTAATAAAACAAACAAATTATGATTTGAGCAGTGATTTAATATTAGAAAATTTGTTAAATTATAAAGATAAAGCTTCAGAGTATAAATTAACTTTTGAAAAAGAAGATAATAACTATATATTTAAGCAAATAGAAAAAATAAAATAAGTGTTATTGTAGACACTTATTTTTTATTACTTGTTTAATAAATCAATTGATAGTATAATAAGATTATAAAGGATAGGAGAAGTAATATGGATGATGAATTTAAAATAATAGAAGAACCAGATGAAAATGATAATATGAAATCTAAAAAACATAAAAAGAAAAGAAAAAAACTTAGCAAAAAAGCAAAAATTATACTTGTAGTTATCTTGTTAATTATAATAGGAGCGTTAGTCTTCGTTTTATTAATGCAAGATAAGAACGGTGCGAAAACAAAAGAACCGGAAAAAAAGAAAAAAGAAATAACAAAAGAAGAAAAACAAGTTCAAATCGTTGATTTATCGTCAAACTCAAGACCATACGCCGTTATGATTAACAACAATAAAGCGGTTTGGGGATATCAAGCTGGATTGCAAGACGCATACATAACCTATGAAATGATCGTAGAAGGCGGAATAACAAGAATGATGGCCTTATTTAGAGATAAAGATACGGCAAGAATTGCATCGGTTAGAAGTTCAAGACATTATTATTTAGATTATGTTATGGAAAACGATGCCATATACGCACACATCGGATGGAGCCCGCAAGCTCAAAGTGATATTAGATCATACGACATAGACGTAATAAACGCCGATAATTCTAGCGCTTTTACTTGGGATAGTTCTTTAAGGCGCATCGCAAAAGAACACCGTGCATACACTTCCATAGCAAAATTAAAAGAAGTAGCGGCAAAAAAAGGTTATAGAACAACAACTGAAGAAGACTTACTTTTAAAGTATCAAGCAGAGCCACTTGATTTAGCAAGTATTGATGGAGCAATTCCAGCAAACACGGTTAGAATACCATATTCATCTAGCCATTTAACAAGTTATGGATATGATGCTGAAAACAAAGTTTACAAAAGGTATCAAAATAATATGGAGCATAAAGATTATGTAACAGGACTTCAGTACACTGCTAAAAACATCATTACTTATAAAGTTCATAATTATAGATTGAATGACGGTTACTCCGGAGGAAGACAAGGTTTAAATAACGTTGGAAGCGGGGAAGGATATTACATTTCAGAAGGCTATGCAATTCCAATTACTTGGGAAAAACACGCTCGTTCAAGTAAAACAATTTACAAAGTAAAAGCAACGGGCGAAGAGTTAGTGGTAAACGACGGAAATACCTTTATTCAAATCGAGCCAGATAGCCAAACGCTAACAATAGAATAGTAAGTTAAAAAAGACATATAATTAAATAGGTGATTATATGTCTTTTATTAATCTTTTTTTAATTGGCATATTAATTGGTACGGCAATGATTGTACCCGGAGTGTCCGGAGGCGTTATTGCGGTTGTTTTTGGCGTTTATAACAAGATGATTTACGCTCTTACAAACTTATTTAAGGATTTTAAGAAAAGTTTTTCTTTTTTATTTGTACTTGCAATAGGAATATTAATAGGTGCGGTTTGGTTTAGTAACGTTATGATGTTTTTGTATGAAGCTCATGAGGCCATAACAAAACTAGCATTTATGGGGCTTATTTTAGGTGGTGTGCCTTTTTTGTTTAAAGAAGTTAAAATATCTGGTGAAAAAGGTGAAAGCGGTAAAATAAATTATATAGCGCTTGCTTTAACTTTTATTTTTTGTTTAATACTTTTGTTTTTGTCTAAGAACGTATTTAAAATCGATCTTGATGCTAAAACAAATTCTTTTTTTGCCGCTAACTTTAACTTGTTTTTAGCGGGAGTGATATATTCGGTAGGAAAGGTTGTTCCAGGAGTTAGTGGTTCTTTTTTACTTATCACAATTGGTATGTACGAATATGTTTTATCGGTTATGGCGCATCCAATCACTTTCGGGTTAAGACAAATCAATAAGCTTATTCCATTTATAATTGGGCTTGTTTTCGGGGTTTCTTTTTTGTTAAAAATAATGAATCGTTTATTAAAGGAAAAATTTAGTTTGATATACAGCATAATAATCGGCTTCGTGTTAGGCTCTGTTCCTGCCTTGATTCCTAATGATTTTTCTGTTAATGAGCTTATTTTTGGTGTTATCATATTAATTATTTGTTGTGTTTTGTCTTATAAATTAACAAAATAGTTTAAAATTTAAAAAAAATTCAAAGTGGTACTTGACAATGGTATGCTATTTTTAGTATACTTAAAGAGCTTTAAGAAAAAGCATTTACGGTTCCGTGGTGTAGGGGTTAACACGTCTGCCTGTCACGCAGAAGATCGCGGGTTCAAATCTCGTCGGAACCGCCAAAAAATTTTTTTTATATGGCTCTATAGCTCAGTCGGTAGAGCAGAGGACTGAAAATCCTTGTGTCGGTAGTTCGATTCTACCTGGAGCCACCAGTTTTTTTAAAGTAACTGACCATATTGGTTAGTTTTATTTTTTTATTTGGTTGCTCCAGGTAGGCGTTAAATCTTATTTATTTATTGATTAGCATATATTATAAATTTAAAATCATATAAATAAAAAGCAATACATTAATTAATTTTTAATGTGTTGCTTTTGCTTTAAATTATTTTTTAATTTTTTTGTTATTCTTTTTTAATTCTTCTCTTATTTCTTTTAAAACGGTTAATTCGTTTTCGACTTGGTTTTCCTTATTTTCATTTTTATCTTCTATTTTAGCTATATGAGATAGTTTATTTATTAGTTTTATAAATAAAAACACACAAAAAGCGATTATTAAAAAATCTATTACGTTTTGAATAAACATACCATATGCTATTTTAGCACCGCCGACTTTGATTGATAAATTACTAAAATCAACGCCACCGATAATAATTCCTATAATCGGCATTAAGATATCATCAACCAAAGAGGAAACGATTTTTCCAAATGCTCCACCGATAATAACACCTACTGCTAAATCAACAACGTTTCCTTTTGAAATGAATTTTTTGAATTCTTTTAACATAGTACCTCCTTAAGGTAATTATACCATATTTTTTTAAAATATTATTTATTGTAATGTTATATAAGATAAATTCATAAAATAGTATTGAAAAATGTATTTTTAAGTGTTATAATTAGTGGCGTTGCAAGGGAAAAGATTATAACGTCATAATATCTGACCCCTTGAGTGAAAATCTTCTATGATATGCGCTCGTAGCTCAGCTGGATAGAGCACTTGGCTACGAACCAAGGGGTCAGGGGTTCGAATCCCTTCGAGCGCGCCACTAATTATTAATATATATAATGTGTTGTGGTATTGACTTTAAATGATACGTTATGATATAATCAATTTGCACTTCGGAAAGTAGCACAATTTGGTAGTGCACGTGGTTTGGGACCATGAGGTTGCAGGTTCAAATCCTGTCTTTCCGACCATTTAAAAAGCAACTATCCTCTTATCGGATAGTTTTTTTTATTTTACTTATTTTTTATAAGCAACCTCATGGAAACAAGTGCGACTTCCGTTATTATTTTAAATTATATCTATCATATAGCTTTAATAAGTCATACTCTTTTATTCCAAAAATAACACCATGGTCATGTTCTCGCCCAATCTTAGGACCGCTTTTATATACACTTAAACAAAAATATATCCTAATTAGACCTTCTTCAATCAGATTAAAAAAAGTGTTTATGTCTTTTAACTTATAAAAATTTATCTCACTATATTTAAAATAATCATCTTTTCCGACTGTTTTTTTATCATATTTAACAATGGCCAAAGTTTTTAATTTTCTATTTACCATTGCTATTATATCATCAAAGTCCCAATAAACATTTTTCTCAATTAAACGCCTTTTTCTATCGTATATTAATAGATAAATTCTTTTTTCGCTATACTTAATTTCTAATTTTGTCCAATAACCAGTATCTAAAAAAGTCATTTTATTTGCAAAAATAGATTTTATCAAAATTTTTACATGCCTAAAATGGTTGTCATATTCTCCACATGTATCCCTTAATCTTTTAAGCTGCATTCCAAAGCTGTTACTAGGAACTAAGCTGAATAATTGTAAATATCGATATCCAAAATTGTTTTTAACCTTGATTTCAATACCATCAAAGTCTGCTATTTGAAAGTTATCATTTTCTTTACCAATTAGTTTTTCAAACGTAAGTCCTGAGTTTCCACGGCTTTTTTGCTTAATTCCTTTTACGTATCCCGTGTTTTTGATTTTACTAAATTTTTCTTTTAAATTTTTTATTGATTCGTTTAAATCATAATCAGTTATCATTTATTATTTTCTCCTTTCGGATTTGTTATAATACGCTTATCAAACGTTAAAATATCTCGTAAAATGTCATATTAAATGAAAAAAATGTATTTTTATATAATTTACATGTTATAATTTAAAAGAGGTGTTCAAATGAAGTTGGTGTCATGGAACGTAGCTGGATTTAGAGCGTGCTTAAAAAAAGGATTCGAAGATTTCTTTTATGTTTGTGATGCAGATATATACTGCTTACAAGAAGTAAAAGCAGAAAAAGACCAAATAGACTTCGAACCAAAGGATTATTACTGCTACATAAACTCGGCGGACAAAAAAGGTTATTCTGGAACACTCATTTATACGTTATATGAGCCAAAAAGCGTAACTTATGGATTGGGAATTGATAAACATGATCATGAAGGAAGGGTAATTACTTTGGAATTTGAAGATTTTTATTTAGTTAATCAGTACGTTCCAAACGTAAAAAGAGATTTATCAAGACTCGATTATAGAATGACATGGGAAGATGATTTAAAGACTTATTTGAAAAAATTAGAAGAAAAAAAGCCGGTTGTTGTGTGTGGTGATTTTAATGTTGCACATGAAGAAATTGATATTAAAAACGCAAAAGCAAACATAGGCAACGCTGGTTTTACTTACGAAGAAAGAACAAAGTTTTCAGAACTTTTAGAAAGTGGCTTTGTTGATACTTATAGGCATTTTAATCCAACTAAAGATGATGCGTTTTCATGGTGGAGTTATATTGGAAATGCAAGAGCCAGAAACATAGGATGGAGAATAGATTATTTTATCGTTTCAAAATCCATCATAGATAAGGTATCTAATCCTGTTATTTATAGTGATGTTTTTGGTAGTGATCACTGCCCAATAGGTATAAATTTAAAGCTTAAGTAAGCTTCTTTTGCTCACGTAGCTCAGCTGGATAGAGCGTTACCCTCCGAAGGTAAAGGTCAAAAGTTCAAATCTTTTCGTGAGCGCCATTGTATCGGAAAGTAGCTTAACTTGGTAGAGCGCTACGTTCGGGACGTAGAGGTTGCAGGTTCAAATCCTGTCTTTCCGACCATTAAATTTATAGATTTTTATTTATTAAGAAGTTTTTATAAGTAATTTTAAATTATTATTTACTTATAGTATTTATAGATATATGGTTCAAATTGATATGACTGATGAAGCTAAAAAAATCATTAAAAAATATAATATAGGGCATAAAACCGCTCTATATTTTTTTATTTGAATAATATATTAATGAAGATGCATCTTTATTATTTGGGGGAATTTGGTTGAGTGATATTTTAAGTGCATTATCTGATAATTTTATTCAGATACTTGTAACCGTTATAACTGCAGTATTAAGTTATATTGGATTACAAATTAAAAAAATTTATCAAGAGTATATGCAATATAGGTCAAAAAAAGAAATTGTTGAAAAAACAGTCGCTTATGTCGAACAAACCAGTAAGGATTTGTCATGTGAATTAAAAAAGCAGAAGACTACTGAAAAAGCGTTAGAGTGGATAAAAGAGAAAAAACTTAGTATAAGCGATACAGAATTAGACATTTTAATTGAAAGTGCGGTTAATAATCTACAAAAAAGAGATTAGAAATAGTCTCTTTTTTGTTTATGCTTTTCATTTTGGTATCATAACAATAGTGAAGGAGGAAAATTATGAAAAATTATGAAGAAGTTCCATCTATAATATCGACAAAGGATTTAGATTATTTAAGTGATGTTTATAATTGGAATTTTAATGCTTGCAAATTAGCAAATCATTTTAAAGGAGAAGTTCAAGATGAAGAAATTAAAGAATTATTAACAAAGGTAGCAAGCATGCATAAAGAACATGCAATTGAAGTACTAAATATTTTAAGATAAAGGAGCAAAAAATGAATAATAAAATTTGTAACCCAAAAACAGATGTACCTAATACAAACAAAATGAACGATAAAGACTATATTACAACCATGCTTTCCTTAGAAAAAGCAATGGTAAAAGATTTTGCTGTTGTTTTAACCGAGGCAAGTAATAATGATTTATACAATGATTATTATGAAATGTTTGATGAGGTAATTAATATGCAAAGAGAAATTTACGATTTAATGTTTAAAAAAGGTTGGTATTGTTTAGAAAAGGCAGAAGAAATGAAAATAACCCAAAAACTAAATACATTAGAACAAGAATTTTCTCAACTTGAAAACTAAACTAATAAAAATCAATGGTAAACTAAAAAAAATTAATTTAGGTATTGATTTTTATAAATCTTTTTGATATTATTAATATGCATTCGATTTAATGCATATTTTTCTGGGGCTTTAGCTCAGCTGGCTAGAGCGCCTCGTTTGCACCGAGGAGGTCAGGGGTTCGAATCCCCTAAGCTCCACCAATTGTATATAAACCACTCAAATAAGTGGTTTTAATTTTATGATTTCGCTTAGGGGATTAGTAAAAAGCATCATAATTATTACTTTTTGTAAAAAAGCCATAAAATATATTGATTTTTTAGTATTTATATAGTAGAATTAAGTAGTCAGTTTTACCAATTCTATGAAATGGGCTTGTAGCTCAGCTGGTTAGAGCGCACGCCTGATAAGCGTGAGGTCGATGGTTCAAGTCCATTCAGGCCCACCAT
>CASEJU010000061.1 GCA_949288335.1 uncultured bacterium
CCAAGCGTTTCAAACCAGTCGAAATCTTTGAATAAAAAAACTAATTTTATCGCAAGTGCAATTAAAAGTATTTTTATTATTGGATCTGCTAGTGACTCTATTAAAAGTGATAAAAAAGTGTTTGACTTAGTTTTTTTTATTTCGTTTGAGCCATATAATTTTCTGTTTTCTTCTGCCTTTTTAGTTGTTAAGCCATTTAAGTTATATTTATTCATGATTCCTCCTTAATAAATACTATTAAGAAAGAATTTTTTTATTATTTAATTTATACGACAAAAAAAGTGAATACTATTATATCGGTTTAGCTTTTTCTTATACGGACCTTTTTATACCGCTTTATTTCCTTTATAAACACAGATTCATTATTACTTGGAACAAATAAATAAACTCTTTTTTTACATCGTGTTAATGCAACATAAAAAAGTCTTCTTTCTTCTTCGTAAGGATAATATTCTTTATAATTATTTATAAATCTTAATATTTCATGATCTTTTATTTTATTTGGAAACCCATTTTTATTATTATTTAAACCAATTACAAAAACATAATTACTTTCTAGTCCTTTTGATTTATGAACAGTAAGTTTCTTATAATTTATGTTATCTATTTTTATATTATCTAAGGTCTTGTTATTTCTAGCTAATACAAATAAGTTATCTATTTTATCTTCTTTTATAACGTTTTTTATTTTGCTATTTAAATCATCATAATAAACTATTTCAAGTGCACTTTTATCCTTTATGCTTGATTTTAGCTTCTTTTTTATTTGATATGGATTTTTCATGATAAACTTACCAGCAACTTTAATTAACTCGTTTGGATTACGATATGTGTTTTTTAATTTAATTATTTTTCCAAACGGGAAATACATTTTAAAATCAGTAATTATTTTTAAATTAGAACCAGTAAACCTATAAATAGATTGAAAATCATCTCCAACCGCAAAAAAAGATGCATTCGATTTTTTTAATATTTTTTTAATCAACAAAAACTTGGTTATAGAGGTATCTTGATACTCATCTATTATAATATACTTATAATTCAAACTTATATAATCAACGTTTTTAATAGCATCATTAATCATGTCATTAAAATCCATTAAGTTTTCTTTTTTTAAGTATGATTCATAACATATGTAACACTTCATAATTTCTTTTAATAATAGTTTTTCTTTTTGGTCTGCTTTATTAATAAAATCGTAAAATTTATCCAAAGTATAATTATTTGATTTAAATAAATTTATAAAAGTTTCAATTAGATATACCATATCTGTTTTATTCACTTCATATAAACCAAGTAAAGTATCATTATCAAAGGAAGTAATTATAACATCTTTTAACAAGTCCTCAGTTAATATATCTTTTTTCCTTCCGACTATTTTTAATGCTAACTTATGAAAAGTCATAACATCAACGTTTTTTTCAGATAAATCTTTTTTCAAACTATTTACCGCTGCGTTAGTAAACGATATACACAAAATTGTTTTTGGATCCACTTTTAAGGTATGTATTAAGTACTGTATCCTTTTAATTATAGTCAAACTCTTACCGCTTCCCGCACCCGCTAATACAAGTACGTTTTTTCTTTTTGTTTTAACCGCTTTTAATTGATATTTATCAAGTGTAATATTATGCATTTTATTTTCCTTTAAAAATATTGATAACTTTTAAGTTATCATGTATAATATATTTGAAGGAAACAGCTTAACTAGTTGTTTTCCATATAAATTTTTGGTTTATTGAAAAACAAGGCTAGTTTAAACTAACCTTGTTTTTCTTATCTTATATAATAATTAACAAAATTACTATTATAAGTAATATGATGATTAGTTTCGGTGTAAACTTTATTTCAAATTTAAACCTCATAAGCTGCAACCCGCCTTCTATTCTTCATAAAAAATGGAAAACAATGATTAGTTTTTTTACTACTTCCTACGTTTATATTTAGACGTTTCTTTTAAAATTCCCCTAAAAAAAATAAAAAAATTAGAAATTTTCTTCTAATTCTTTTATTCTTTTTAATATTCTTTCTTTACCAAAAAGTTTCATTATGTCATATAAATTAGGAGTCATGCTTTTGGTTGTTAAGCAAACTCTAATTACCATTGAAACATCCCCAACGTGTCCTTTATAATTATCTGGGTTTTCTTTGTATTCTTTTACTTCTTTTGCATAACCAAACTCTTGTGATAAGCATTTTATTTTTTCAAACCAAGCTTGCTGGTCATCGGTTTCATCATAGTACTTTTCGATATAAGTATTCATTAACTTTAATATTTCATCTTTATTATTTATCTCTTTAAATTCATAATTTTTTTCATGTTTTTCAAATAACTCATCATACATGTACCAAACAAGTTCTTTAACCTCACTAAATGAAGCATAGTCTTTTCTTGGCTTTTTTTGTTCTCTTTCAATGTTTAAAAGACCAATCGTAAAATCTTTATACTTAGTAATTAACTCATGAAATTCTTTATCATATTCTTTTGTATAATTAACTAACATATCATAAAACTCGGTGGCTTTTATTCTGGATAAATAGTTTTTTGAAATATTATTAAGTTTTTCCATATCGAAAAGCCCACCAGACTTACTTATTTTACTAAAGCTAAACTTAAAATCATCAATCGTTTTATCCTTATTTGCATCCCACCATTGTTCAAAATTAGTATTAGCAAGAGTCATTAAATAAAGTTTAACAGCTTCTGTTGGAATTCCTTTTTCATGATAAAAATGCATTGCACACTCAGGATCTTTTCTTTTAGATAATTTTCTTTTGGTCCCATTATCATCTTTCATAATAGGTGATAAATGTGCATATTTAGGTGGGTTAACTCCTAACATACTAAATAACTGAACATGAACTGGTAACGATGATACCCATTCATCACTTCTAATAATATGTGTTGTACGCATTAAATAATCATCAACCAAATGTGCAAAGTGATAAGTTGGAAGTCCATCTTGTTTCATAATTACGATGTCCATATCGTTTTCAGGAAAAGTTATGTTACCTCTTACCAAGTCCTTAACGGTAACTTTCTTTTCGAAATCACCCGGAGATTTTAACCTTATAACAAACTTCTCACCAGCTTTAATCCTGTTATAAGACTCTTCTATAGGAGTTCTTCTATATTTAGCATACCTTCCGTAATAACCTATCCTATCTTTTCTTCGTTCTTGTGCCGTTCTTATTTCTTCTAGTTCTTCTTTTGAACAAAAGCAAGGGTATGCCATACCGTTTTCTAAAAAGTGCTTTATAAAAGTATGATATATTTCTTTTCTTTTGCTTTGCAAGTATGGACCATATGAACCTTTTTCTTCGGTTTCACTTACCATTCCTTCGTCGAATGTTATGTCATAATCACTTAAGTCCTTTAAAATGTTAGTTATTGCACCATCTACTATTCTTTCTTGATCTGTATCTTCTATTCTTAAAAAGAATACACCATTTGTATCTTTCGCAACTTTATTTGCAACGAAAGAAGAAAATATATGTCCAATGTGTACAAATCCAGTTGGACTTGGTGCAAAACGAGTTACCACCGCGTCATCGGGTAAATCTCTTTTAGGATACATTTCCTCATAATCTTCTATCGTTTTGGTTATATTAGGAAATATTAAATCCGCTAAGTCTTTGTTAGTCATAAAAACACGTCCTTTCGCAATTTAAATTATATCAAATATTTGCATTTAAGTTAAGCTAGCATGTTATATTTTTTTACTATAGTAAACCGAATATTCTTTATAGCCATATTTTTTATACAAATCTATCGCTGGGTTATTGTTAGGAAATGCAAGTATCTGAATATATTTAGCTCCCATTTTTTTTATTTCTTCTTCAAACTTTTTTAGCAATAACATTGCAATACCTTTTTTTCTATATTCTTTTCCTACACAAATATGTTCTAATATTCCGACCTTTTCTTTATACCATATTGCTTCATCCATGATTCTATTTTTTAACCTTCTTTTCCCCTCGTTGGTGTCATAACATCCTTCTACCAAATTAGAATCAAACTTACACTCTGTTTTTTCTAGTTCTAATTGTAAATCTAACACCTGCTTAAAATCAATTTCTTCTGCTTTTCTAATTATCATAAAAACTCCTATCATTTATATAAATAAAAGCACTTTAATTAGTGCTTAATTCCTAAATGGTGACCCGTACGAGATTTGAACTCGTGAATGTCGCCTTGAGAGGGCGATGTGTTAAACCCCTTCACCAACGGGCCGTATATAATGGTTGCCCTGACTGGATTCGAACCAGTGCATGTCGGGGTCAGAGTCCGATGCCTTACCACTTGGCTACAGGGCAATTTACAAAAAATATTATAATACTTTTTGTAATAATTAACAACATAAATTTAAATTTTTAATAAATTACTTTTCATCTGAAGTTTTTATAATTAACTTATCTATCCATCCTTTTTTGTACTTTAATGATACATAACCGATGAAACACATAAAAAATGCTCCCAAAGTATCTACAATTAAATCCTTCATGGTATCTTTTAGTGCCATTCTACCTACTAATAAATTTCCGTTTTCCAAAGCGAACTTTTGCATGTTAAGTCCTAAAAGCCCATCAAATGAAAACTCATATATTTCCCAAAACACACCAACCGTAACAGCAAAACAAAACGCAAATAAAGACACAAAAAACGGAGATAAATTAAATTTTATGTTCTCGTTTTTATTTAATAAACTTACTACGGAGAAACCTAAAGCGCCAATTCCAGCTCCACTAAAAGTATGTAAAATAGTATCCCAGTGAGGAGCCCTATAATAAAAATCTCTTACTTCACCTAAGAAGATTGCAGCGTACAAAAATATAACGTATACAATATACATGGTGTTTGGAATCATAATTTTTTTCTTTTTTGAAATTATGCTTGGAATAAAAAGTGCAACTATTCCTAACAAACACTGAATAAACATTAATACGTAGTCACTTTTTACCTTAAGGTTTGCAACATGTAAATCATTACTTACCGGGGAAGCAATTATTTTATAAATAATAAATCCTAATGGTATGACAAAAGAAGCTAACACTACGTTAGATATTATTTTGGTTAGATTCTTTTTCTTCCTTATTTTTACTTCTTTTCTTTTCATGTTTTTTCTTCTCCAATACTTCATACGAAACAACATACCGATATAAAATATCATCTTTTATTACATAAAACCAAGTTTCTTTTCCCTTAGTAACTTCATAGTTCATAATCGGTAACAATAATTCCCTTGAAAGATTAAGAATTTCTTTAAACTCCTCTATTTCAATTAATTTATACTTATTTACATCTAAAATAGTACTAGTGTTAACTATTATATCATCATAGTTTTTAAGTATTTTATTTAAAGTTCTTTCGTATTCAGACTTATTGGTAAACATAAATAGTTTTCTTAACAATAAACATATTATAATAAACGTTAAAACGTTTGCAATTACAATGTAGCTCATAACCGTTTTGTTGGTTTTAACAAGGTCGCTCTCATATATTTTTTCAGTTTTTGAATCGTTTTTTTGACTATCTATCCTAACGACCGACTCACTAAGTGGTATGGAAAGGCTCGTACCATAGTTTCCGTCATAAGAGGCTCCACCCACACTTCCAGAAAGCTCATTTTCCATTGATATTTCTAAATATGCGTCAATTGAAATTTTAACCTTACTTTGAAATTCTTCTACCATCTTTAAATAATCATCCAAGTATATGTCATAAGATGATAAAGTGCTATATTTATCATCGGTAAAATTAATAACTTTTTCATCAAGCGTTTGCTCTTTAGTCATAACCTCAGGATTCTGAGATTTATCGCTTGATTCTTTATAATATATTTTTAGCGTTGCTACTAATTTATTAGTACCTGCAACATTGGTTTTAGAAGTAGAATTAAAACTATATAAAGAAGTTATTCTAACATGGTCAATCAAATCTAAGATATATGCTTCTCCTTCTTCTAAGTATTCATTACTAATAAATTCGTTTGGTTTTAAGTATACCCTATAATCTAAATTACCTTGTTGAGTGTAACTCATTATTACGTTTTCATCACTAGCGTTTGATTCAGGCATTATCGCTTTAAATAAATAGCTAAGAAAAGAAAATTGAACAACAAGAGCAATAACTAGGAAAAAAGAAACAATAATTTTTTTAGGATCAACGTTCTTAAAATTAATCTTCTTAAGGTCAATCTTACTCATTTTATCCCTCCTTACACCTGAACATAGTTGAACCTTATTATAAATTCAATTTTTTCAAAATCACTTGTGGTGTCGTTCTCCCACGAAACCCTAACGTTGAAAGTTATTGTATCATTAGGGTTCAACACGCTATCAGTTACTCCTATTCCATCATAAGAAACATTGATTACATCTTGGTTCGACGCACCATATTCGTATATTGATTCAAGTCTTGCGGGTATGTTACCATCATTTTTTATGGTGATAGGAATTAAAGCGTATGCTCCCTTATGCATAAGATTAGGAACGTTTATTATAACCCTTTTTTTATCGGAAGTAATCGTTGCCTTAGCATCTTTACTACCAACTTCCGTTATTGTCCCAACATCAGAAAATATAATGTTTAAATCCTTTACTATAGCGGAACTACCGATTATCGTTGTACTGGTTCTAAAAATAGCATAACCTATTGATAACGTTAGAACTAATAATATCGCGCCAACAATAATTATATTTTGCTTTTTCATTACTGGTACACTCCTATCTTAAAGTAGTATATCATTTTAATCATGAGTTTTCAACATACTAACAAAATTTTGACACTAGTTAACAACAAAAATTTGACACTAGTTAACCCTACCTTTGTCAACCGTCACACGATCCGAGTTATTAGTATTTAAAAGATCTCCTAATATTAGCGTTGGATACCCCATATAAGGTATGTCTAGTTTAATAACGCCAGCCACCTGTGATTCCTTTACCGGATACAAGTCCACGTCATCGTTGTTATCTCCTTTAGTTATGAACTCTAGCTTTCCTTCTTCAGTTTCGTATACACTAACCACCCTATGAACAACATAATAATCGTCCATTTTATATCTTATAATGTCTCCCTTTTTTACGTCATTAACATCAGTATCCTTAATTATTACTATATCTCCTTTTCTTATTTTAGGATACATACTATTACTTGCGATAACTAAAGGTTCAACCGAAAACACACCAAGACCAAATAGTATCATTAAAACAACAAAGCAAAGCATCGCAATCCAACCTTTTAATCCCACTGTTTTATTATCTTTTCTTTTTAAGGTTTTATCCATCTTATTAATAATATAATTTACGTATATGTATGTAAAAAATGGTATTACCGCACTTAATATTGACGTCGTTGACCAATCTACATCCGGAAGAATAGGTAAAACATACATGGCAAGTTGTGGCAATAAAGAATATATTATGGTTGCCTTATAACTAGCAAAATAAGCAATATAAGTCAAAAATAAATTTGTAATAAGAGATGGTACAAGTGTTTCCATAATAAATTCTAACGTTGACAAACTACTTTCAAAATAAGTGTCAAATTTGTAAATATTTAAATCGGTTACAACAAAAAGAATGGATATCAAAAGCGCCCAGAGTAAAATTCTTTTTTTATTACAATTATTTATCATGTAAAATCGAGCGTATTCTCTTACGATTAAAACAGGAACAAAGGCCCATAAATTAAGCAAAATACCCTTGATGGTTGAATCATATGGATTATGTGCAAACCCTTTAATATATCCTAAGATAAAATAAATTATAAAATATATTAACGTGGCAACAACAACACAAAAGGTAACCTCTTTTCTATATTTAAGGTTAGCAACAACGTCATCTCTAAAAAAGAAAAAAGAAACTATTCCTATAAAAATCCATGTTAAAGGTTTAATAACATAAGCATAATAAGATCCCATACTAGCAGATATACCAGTAACTTCTGGTACTAAAGAAGCTAATATTATTATTGATAAAATCAATATTTTTATGCTCTTTTTCATAATATCACCCACTTTTTAAACATTTATAATTAAGTAGTATAAGTTAGTATAAAATAAAAATACTTTCTTTGACCCTGAAGCATGTAAGAAACCGTTGCTTTAGCTTGCTCAGTATGGTGTCTCCAAGTAATATGAGTCTTAAATCTCATCGTTATAGTTACGGCTTCACCTGGCTGTAACGTAATTTTATCAATTGTTGTTTCTGCAAGAGTTAACATACCACCATCATTTTGAGTTATCTCAGTTGTTACGGTACCTTCAGTATATGGTAAAACAGTTGGATTGGTAAAAGAAACCGTATAGTATATATCTTTATCAATATCTAGCATTCCTAACTTCTTTTTAAAAGTTAGTGAATAAGTATCTTCAGTCCAAGATTCACTATCAAAATCCACCTTATAATAAGTTTCACTTCCTGTAAAATATCTATTATTAGAAGTATCCAAGATAATTGGTGAAGTAGGAAGTTTTTCACCGGCGTAATAATCCACCGTGCTTGCGACTCCATTTATTGTTAATGACTCACTAAAAAAAGCATATCCTACAGATAATATAACAATAAAAACC
>CASEJU010000062.1 GCA_949288335.1 uncultured bacterium
AAAATCACTTATACTTTCTTCAAATGCTGCATCGTCACTATATGAATAAGTTTTAACGTCATACATACAAGCTTTAGCAACATAACCCGTATATTCTCTTGCGGCATAATCAAATTTTACCGCGTACCAAGTAGCACTGTTATTACCTTCGTTAGGACCTGTTGCGCTTTTTATATAATTAAGTTGTTGGTTAGGATATACATAAACGGTATCATTACCATTTTTTATTGAAGCTGATTTATCAGATGCTTCCGTTCTAACCGGACATTTATACCTTACTTGATATAAATCGTAAGAAGCAGCATTAACGTTACTTAAACCAATGATAAAAGTTAATGCGATGGTAAATAAAATACTTAGATAAAATGACTTATTACGTATCTTCATGTAACCAACTCCTATTCATCATAATTATAACATAAAAATAGCTAGCTTATTATTTAAAAAGTAAAAATATGTTGCTTCTTGTCAAATGCTGTAAATAAACAAAGTGAATATTCTTTTATTTTAAAAGCATCCTATAAATAAGTAAAGTAGCATAAATTAACTAATGTTTGTTTTTTGTATAATTTTGTTGTATAATTACTTGGTAATATGAGGTGATATTTTGGAAAAGAAAAAAAGAAAATTTAAGAAAGCAGTATTCCTTTTATTCCCGCTTTTAATTGCCTATTACTTGGTTAGTTGCTTTTTTGTAAACGAGATATTTTACTATAATTCATCAAAGAGTTTTATGACTTACGTCGTTTATGGTGCAATATTTATAAACGCTTTATTAATTGTTATATTTACGGTCAAAGGCTTTAAGTGTTTAAAGAAAAATAAAACAAAAAGTTATGTATGGTATTTTATTTTTCTAATAATATTTTTAACAGGAGAATTATTTGTTACTATAAACATAAACAAAATCTCATCATCACTATCCAAAATAACAAGCGATGAGGCTGGTTATTCAAGTAGCATAGTTGTACTTAAAGATTCTAGCTATAAATCAATTGATGATATTAAAAATAACGACGCAAAAATAGGTATTATAAATGATAAAGAAAATCAAGAAGGATACATTCTTCCTATGCAAATCGTTAGTGACGAAAAAATTAATGAAGAAAACTTAACAAGCTACGATGAATATACAAAAATGCTAGATGACTTATATAATGGTGAAATTGATGCAATGTTTGTAAGTTCTTCTTACGTTTCACTTTTTGCTAACGAAGAAGGTTTTGAAAACATCGCTGATGAAACAAAGGTAATATACGAAAAATCTGAAAAGGCAAAAAAAGAAACAAGTACGACTGGAAAAACATTAGATGAACCATTTACAATACTTTTTATGGGAGTTGATAGTAACACTAATTCCCTTTCCAAAAGTAACTCGTTTAATGGTGATACGCTTATGCTTATAACGTTTAACCCACACACGATGAACGCAACAGTACTTAGTATTCCAAGGGATACAAGAGTTCCAATCGTATGCACCAGATCAAAAGCTAAAAATAAAATTAATTCAGCCGCTTTATACGGAGCTGATTGTGTTATGGATACGATAACAAACTTCACTGGTATTGAAATAGATTACTGGGTAAAAGTAAATTTCCAAGGTGTTATATCTTTAGTAGATGCTCTAGGAGGAATAGACGTTGATATTCCTTATGCATTTTGTGAAAGCGATTCAAAAAGAAGGTTTGGTAAGTATACGATATACTTAGAAAAAGGATATCAGACTTTAAATGGTGAACAAGCGCTTGCCTTTGCAAGAAACCGTCATACATGGCCACAGTATTGTGGAAGAAAGTATTCAAATTATAATAGTAATGACTTTATAAGAGGACAAAACCAGCAACAAATAGTAAAAGCTATGGTTAATAAATTAAAAGGTGTAAGAAGTTTATCAGAAATATATGATATTTTAGATATTTTAGGTGATAACGTTGATACGAACATAGATAAAGAGACAATGATAACTGGTTTTGATACTTTTAAAAACATAATATTTAATTCAAAAAACATAACAAGTGATGATTTTATTGGTACCCAAAGACTTTATTTATCTGGTTATGATAATACTATAAACGGAATATATTATTTTGAATATTATAAACAAAGTCTAAAAGAAATAACAGATGCCATGGAAATTAATCTTGAGTTAAAAGAACCAGAAATGGATAAAGAATTCTCATTTTCAATTAATAACCCATATGAAGATAAACAAATAGGAAAAGGAACTTATAAATACTAAGTTCTTTTTTTATGTTATAATTATAGTGTGTTGGAGGTAAAAATGAAATATCTAACTAAAGTTAAAATGTACTTAATAAGCGATGCAAACAAAAGAACAAGATTAATCATAAAAAACAAATTATTTAAGCACACTGGAAAAAACTTCTTTTTTCAGCCGAGAATAATACCTGATGAACCCAAGTTAATTAGCTTTGGTGATAATGTATCAGTTGCATCAGGAGTTACGTTTGTTACGCATGATGTAATTGATAAAGTTTTAAATAACATGAATTATAGTACTAACTTTTATTATAAATGTGCACCAATTAAAATTGGTAATAACGTATTTATTGGTTGTAACGTAACCATTTTACCTGGCGTTGAAATAAAAGATAACGTAATTATTGCAGCAGGTTCTGTAGTAACTAAAGACGTATGCGAAAACACCGTTGTAGGAGGTAATCCAGCCAAGAAAATAAGTACTTTTGAGGAATACGTAGAAAACAGAAAAAAAGATAACAAAGATGGTTTATACCCGAATTGTAAGGTGGTAATAAACAGCATATGGGAAAGTTTTGAAAATGAAAAAAGTTCACATAAATAACCGTGAACTTTTTTTATTCATCATTTAAATTCTCCATAACAATGTATCTTGGCCTTCTTTTTGTCTCACTGTACACCTTACCTATGTATTCTCCTATTATTCC
>CASEJU010000063.1 GCA_949288335.1 uncultured bacterium
ACATGTATTTTTTATATTTAGTTAACCTCACAAGATATAATGTAAAGAAACCAACTTATTATTACATGTTTATAATATCAAATACCCTAATTTTTAGACATGGCCTTTTAAATTCATTAAAAAAGCTACAAAAAATTATCATTTTTCTTTTACCGCTTTAAACATCTTTTTCCAAAGGTTAGTTTCCGAATAATTAAGTATTCCAACTTTATATATTTTTAAACCATACTTAATAAGTAAATAATTCAATAACATTAAGAGTAATATTGCGATTATTATAAAACTTACGCTTATCTCGCCTGATAACAACAAACTAGGGGCAAGAGATATTGAAAGAAGTGGAATTACACTTGCTACTTTTATAAACGTTGCACCAGGAAACATTGATGATGCTATTACCAAATAGAATCCTACCAAACTTATCATTATAAGTGGGGTTTGTAGTTGCTGATAATTTTCCATGTTCGTAGTCATTGAAGCAAGTACACCAGCAAGCAACGAGTAAGCTAAAAAGCTTAGTACGAATAATATTATTATAAGTGGAATGATATATCCTAATTTATCTAAAAATCCACTTTTTTCAATCATTTCTATCGCACCATTTAACTCCATACCACTTATTAGGTTCTTTAGTGATGAAGTGCTGGTTTGAGAGCTTACTAGTTTTCTTATTAATAATCCTAATCCACTATATAAAATTAGTAATCCAGCTTGTAGTAGAACAAACAAATTACTTGATAGAATCTTAGAAAAGAAATGCATTTTAGCAGATACGTTTCCTATTATTATTTCCATACCACGGGTTGATTTTTCCTCGTTTATTTCAGCTCCAATCATTTGTATTAAATACATTATTAACATAAAGCAAGGAAGTACCACAACAAGTGATAAAACCGATAATAAAGATCTTGTGTTTTCTTCATCTTCGCTTTTAGCTTCGTTAATAAAGCTTCTTTTAACCTCAACCGAACTTGAAATTTGGTTTAACTTTTCTTTATCTATTCCGGATAAATCAAGTGCAATACTTTGTTTTGTAGTGTTTAAACTAGTTATAATAGCTTGATACTTAACGTTATCTACGTATGAATCAGTTATAAATTCTACGCTATAAACATTTTTATCATCATTGTTTAACACGAGCAAAATATCAGCCGTTCCTTTTAATTTTTTCTTTTCTTTTTTTATGTCGGTTACTTTTTTTACTTTTAAGTCTTTTTTACTAATATAGCTTTCAATTCCTTTTAAACCGTTTTTTACTTCTTCGTAATAACCTGTATTATCAATTATTTTAATACTTAAAGACTTATTAAAGTCCCCACCGAAAAATGATATTATTCCATCAATATTAACTAAGGCTATAATAACTAAAGCAAGTATTACGTTAGCTATTACGAACCATTTATTTTTTATCTTTTTATTTAAACTATATTTGGTTAAAAACTTAAACTTACTTTCCATATGCTTCACCTACTTTACTTACGAATATCTCTTCTAGGCTTGGTTGTTCTAAAGAAAACCTAGTAATGTTATCTTTGGTTTTTAAGTACTCGAAAACGTTTTTATAATAACTTTCATCTTCAATTGAAACTTCAAAGTAAGAAGCAGTTTTAATAGCACTTATAACCCCTTTTATTTTCTTTAACTCACTTAATTTTACATCACCTTCAATTATTACTTTTTTTATTTTATAATCATTTTTTATATCTTTTAAGTATCCCTCTAAAACAGATTTTCCCTTTACTAAAATAACCAATTTTTCACAAAAAAGTTCCACGTGATCCATTCTATGGGATGAAAATATAATTGATGTTCCTTTTTCTTTTAGTTCTAGTATAACGCTTTTAAAAAGCTCTATGTTAATTGGGTCAAGCCCTGAAAACGGTTCATCTAAAATAAGTAATTCAGGTTCGTTTATTATCGCCGATATAAACTGAACTTTTTGCTGGTTTCCCTTTGATAGAGTATTAATCTTTCTTTCTTTATACTCTTCTATTTCAAACCTTTTTAAAAGCTTGCCCAATCTTTTTAAGATGGTGTCTTTATCAAGTGATTTTAAAGCTCCGTAATAAAGAATTTGTTCTTTTACAGTCATTTTGGTAAGTAGGCTTCTTTCTTCGGTTAAGAAGCCTATCTTATCAGTTACGTTATAATCTATTTTTTTACCGTTAAAAGTTATTTCTCCCTTACTTGGACTAATTAGGTTCATTATCATTCTAAAGGTTGTTGTTTTTCCCGCCCCATTTACTCCTAAAAGTCCAAATATCTCTTTTTTATCAACCTCAAAGGACAAATTATCAACGGCTTTAAAATCATCATAGTACTTTGTTACATTACTTACCTTAAGCATTTTAATCCTCCTTTTTTGTAACGTATAACACTGATTTGTTATCAAAGTTTAATTCTTCAAAATCTTTTTTAAACTCATCAAAGCTATAATTTTTATATACGTTATATAAATTATTAATTACCTTACCATACTTTATAACATTATTGTGTATCATGTTTGCAACAACGTTAGGACTTTCAAAGGACTTTACTAAATCAGTCATAAGAACTCTTTTATCCAACACAAAAGATTCCTTATCAATTACAGTTTCTTTTATTTTATCATCAATGGCCTTTATAAACTTTTCTTTATCAGAGGCATCAGCTTCAAAAATAATTAAAACTATATCATCAAAATATGAATAAGACCAAGAAACTCCTGTTTTTATTATTTCTTTTTTCATCAAATCTTTTTCAAAAGAAGTAAGGTTTCCAAATTTAATATCAATTAATAAATCAATTAATAAAATCTTTTTAAATCTTTCTTCCCCAGTTAAATTAGGAACCTTTAATTTATATGCAACACTAACCCTTGGATGAGAAACGTTTTTTAAAGCATGCTTATATGTTTGATTAACTTCTTTTGGCTCATCATACTTTTTTATTTCTATTTTATTTATCTTGTCAAAATTTTTACTAGCTTGATTTTTCTTAACCAAATTAATAGCTTTTTTTTCGTCTATGTCTCCATACATAACCAAAATCATGTTAGAAGGATGATAAAAAGTATTATAACACCTATATAAATCCTCTTTCGTTATTTTAGATACGCTTTTTTTATCTCCTATCGTTTTATATTTGTTAGGATTAACCTTAAGTAATAGATCAAACATCTGTTCATACATATACCTATCTACGTTATCATTTGTCATATTTATTTCTTGATTAATTATTCCTTTTTCTTTTTCTACGTTTTCATCGGTAAAATAAGGTTTCTGAACAAAATCAACCAATTCTTCTAAACATTCGTAAAAATTATTTACCGTAGAAAAATAATAATTAGTAATACTATGATTAGTGTAGGCATTAACTTCTGCTCCATACTTTTTAAATTTTTCAAACACTTTTTCGTTATCTTCCGATTCAAATAATTTATGTTCCAAAAAATGTGCGATTCCTTTAGGAAAACTTACCATTTTATCTTCGTTTATCGGTTTAAACTCATTAACTGAAGAACCATAATTAGTGACAAAATAAGCTCCTTTTTTAGCAAAACCAGGCTTTTTATAAACGTATACATCAAGTCCGTTACTTAACTTTTCATGATAAATTACCTCATCTAAATTCGTCATTATAATTTCGTTCATAATATTACTCTCCTTTTAAAAAGTAACATATACCAGGTTTTACTTTATAAGAAAATTCTTCTATGTTCTTTTTTGTTACTTTATTTATATTTTTAATTATTTCATCATTATTAGGAAGTTTAAATAACTTGCTAGTATAATAAACACCTATTATATTTAATATTCTATCTTGCGTTTCTAAAAGAGATGTTATAAGCGTTTCCTTGGCATTTTTTACCTCTTCTTCACTAACGGTTTTCATGCCATTTATAACATCTAACGTTAAATCATACGCTTTATTAAAATTTTCTTTTTCTATTCCCATTATTACAAACATTAAAGCATCATCTTTCTCAAGCCTTGCAAAAGAATAATAAGAAAGTGAATTTTCTTCTCTAATCACCTTAAATAATCTTGAAAAAGCACCACCGCCTAATATAATTCTGTATAAAGGGGCTACGTAATTAAGTTCAAAATCATTTACGTTTTTTAAATATAAAACCTGATTTATAATGTTTTGTGTTCCAAAGCCTTGTTTTTGTATTACGTTTTTACTTTCTTTTTCATCATCATTTTTTATTAATAAATCATCATTAAAGATTTTATTTTTCTTTATGTTGTCAGTTATCTTTTTTATAATATCACTATTAAAATCTATGTTACCTGCTAAAACAAGCTCTATCTCACTATTATTTAGCAGTTCCAAGTAGTCTTGATAAAGATTTTCCCTATTAATTTCATCTAGATACTTTATTTCACTCATAAAAGTATATGGCTTATTTTGGTTTAATTCTTTTAAAACCATACGTTCTATATAAGAGCTTGAATCTTCTTTTATTTTTTCTAATATGTTTTTTCTAGACTTAATAATAACATTAAAGGTATCTTCATCAAAAGCATTATTTTTTACTAATGGATTAAAAACAATTTCGCAAAAAGTATTAACCACTTCACTTAGATTACCTTCTTTTGTGTATTTATCAATTAACGATGAAAAAGAGAAACTTGTTATCTCATAATTACCCACTCTTTGTGATGAGGATGAAAAATACGCATCATATTCTTCTAATGATTTTTTATATAGTTTTTCCGAGGTGTT
The DNA here is from genome assembly GCA_949288335.1 of uncultured bacterium. GTDB lineage: Bacteria > Bacillota_I > Bacilli_A > RF39 > UBA660 > Aphodocola. The sequence goes on from CASEJU010000063.1 coordinate 4,711, forward strand.
ATACTTCTTGCAAGACTCTAGTAAAATACTTCTTAATATCCATCTTTTAGTTATCATTTCTTTTGTAACAAGAGTCTTAAAATAAAGTCTTCCTGCTACTGATTTAAATTTATCTGTTTTTAAAATGGTTACCAAAACATTATTTATTTTCTTTTTTAAAACGTCCATTATGTCACCTCTTAATTAGTATTTCAAGTTACTAATAAAATTATAACATAATTATTAAAAAGAAGAACTATTCTTGTTCTTCTTCATCTTTATTATCTTCATATTTTACCAATACTTCCCTTGGCTTTGAACCGTTTGGTGGACCAACTATTCCTCTTTCCTCAAGCAAATCTATCATTCTAGCGGCTCTATTATATCCTAAACGATACTTTCTTTGTAAAAGAGAGGCTGATGTTTTACCACTTTTTATTACAAAATCAACAATTTCATTATACAAAGGATCATCATACTGATCATCTTTTGCATCATAACTTGATGCTCCAACTGGTTTATCAGTTAAATTTGTAAAAGTCTCATCATACTTGGCCTTTTGCTGCTTAATCGTGTAATCAACAACCTTTTGAACCTCTTCTTCCGATACGAAGGAACCTTGTATTCTAAGTGGCGTTCCCTCACCCATTGGCTTAAATAACATATCACCTTTACCTATTAGTTTTTCCGCTCCGGTCATGTCAAGAATGGTCCTTGAATCAATCGAAGATGAAACGGTAAACGCAATACGCGATGGAATGTTTGCTTTTACAACACCCGTTATAACATCAGTTGATGGTCTTTGTGTTGCGACGATTAAATGTATTCCTGCGGCACGAGCCATTTGAGTTATTCTCATTATTGAATCTTCTACTTCCTTTGCTGCAACAAGCATTAAATCAGCAAGCTCATCTATTAAAACAACGATGTAAGGAAGCTTTTTTGCATTTTCTTCACCAGCTTCTATTTTATTTTCTATTTTACGATTATAACCTTCTATATTTTTTGTACCAGTTTCACTTAAAAGGTCATAGCGATGCTCCATTTCTTCTACTATTTTCTTTAGTACTATTGACGCTTTTTTAGGATCGTTTACAACTGGGGCAAGTAGGTGTGGTGCACCATTATACATCGAAAGTTCAACCTTCTTAGGGTCAATCATAACTAATTTTACCTCGTCTGGTTTTGCCCTCATTAAAATTGACGTTATAACAGAATTAACACAAACCGACTTACCTGATCCGGTAGCACCAGCGATTAGAAGGTGTGGTGTTTTATTAATTTCCATCCATCTTGGATTACCCATTATGTCTTTTCCTAACACCGCAAGAAGTTTACTATCAGCCTTATCCTTTGGAACGGATGCTAAAACCTCCCTTAACGATACCGGTGTTGCAACCTTGTTTGGAATATCTATACCGATGGTACTCTTACCCGGAATTGGAGCTTGTATTCTTACGTCTTTGGCGGCAAGAGCAAGCGCTATTTCCTTATTTAAACTAAGTATTTTGCTAACTTTCGTACCAGACTTAACCTCTAATTCATACTGAGTAACCGTTGGTCCTACGTGTGCCTCTACTACTTTACCATGAATGTCAAAATCCATTAAAACTTGTTCTAACAACTTAATATTAGAAGAAATTGACTCTTCGTTTGCTTTTGTATTAACCTTTTTAGGAACGTTTAACAACGATATCGGTGGTAATTTGTACTCACCATTTAAAACCGGTTCAGAATCATCAGCTACTTCTTCAACAGCAGTGTGAGTAAGATCATTTACACTTGATATAACAACCCTTTTATCTTTGTTTTGCTCTTCTTCTGGTTCATCTTCAACTTCATTTTCTTCACTTTCTTCATCTTTGTTTTTATTAAGCCATTTTTTTGGAATAAAGAATAATATAATTTTTCTAACAAAAGAAGCTGGAGATAAATTAAATATTAACATTGCTCCAAATAATATTAAAGCCCAACATATTATTTTTGAACCTAGAACGTCAAACGCAAGCACAAACAAATAAGAGAATATTGCACCTAATATTCCGCCACCTTGAATAAAATTAACATCATTAAAACCAGATACTATATTTGCAATTGTATCTTGAAACACCGCTGAACCAATGTTTGTATCCGACATTATATACTTAACGTGAGACATAGACAAAATAGCGATTGAAAGCAGATAAAAACCAATTAATTTTTTAGTAAATAACTTGGGTTTTTGCCTAAATAATAATACGTATCCCCCTACTATCAAAAAGAAAACTAACCCCCAATTATAAAAAGCACCAAATAAAAAGATACCAAAATTACTAACCATTCTTCCCACGAAACCAGATCTTAAAAGTCCAAGAATGGTTAAAACTATATATAAAATTCCAAATATCTCTACTGGAATCTTTCCTTTTTTCTTGCTAGAAGACGATGTTTTTTTCTTTGCCATCTAATGCACCCCACTATCATAAATAATTATAACACGTAAATTTTAAGATGTAAATTTAAGGTTAATGAATTAGACACATATTTGATGATTCATTTACCTTTTTTGTTATTTGTTTTAAAATTGATTCATCTTCTATCTTTGATATTGCAAATACTTTCTTTCCTAAGTCTTTTAATGAGGCACCTAAGTGATATAACTCTTTGTTATCAAGTATTATAAACCTATCATGAAATATATTTAAGTATTTTATATTTAATAAAGGATACTC
>CASEJU010000064.1 GCA_949288335.1 uncultured bacterium
ACATGTATTTTTTATATTTAGTTAACCTCACAAGATATAATGTAAAGAAACCAACTTATTATTACATGTTTATAATATCAAATACCCCCCCCCGGTGTCAAGTCCTACTCGGGTGGAAAACGGGGCTTAAAAAAAATTTATTTTTAAAAATATATACAAAAAACAAAGTTAGCAAACTAACTTCGTTTTAACGCAAAGATTTTTATATTAAATTATTCCTTTTAAAAACGTTAACGCTTTCTTTTGTATATACGTTTACTTTACATTCTTTTGTTATTTTACAAAAACACAAACCATTTATAACAACGTCTTTTTTATCTTCCAAAGTAAAACTTGTTTTATTTAAGTTCCTTAAATAATCATTAGTATTAAGATTTATTCTTTTTACTTTTATTTCGTTTGATAAGTATAGTGTAAAACTATTTTTCTTATCAGACAAATAATCTATTCTGGCGTAATCACCTATTATAATTGATTGATAAGGTTTCATTTGATAAGTCCTTGGTTTTATTTCAACCTTTGGCATTATCATTTTAACTTCCGCTGGTTTAACACCGGTTAAATAATTATTATTACTTACTAAACCAGGAGTATCAATTAAAGTTAAATCATCGGATAATTTAACCTCGATAACATCTAACGTTGTTGCGGGCAAACTACTTGTTGTTATAAAACCTTCTTTTTTTAAATATGACTTCATTATTTGGTTAATAAGCGTTGATTTACCAGCGTTGGTATTACCTACTAAATATACGTTATTACTGGTTTTATTTTTAACTATAAGATTCATTAATAAATCGATGTTATAGTTTTTATTGCTACTTACAAATATTATACTAATAGGATTTATATTATAATTTTTTTTAATATAATTTAAAAGCTTTGATTCTTTAACCGATTTAGGAAGTAAATCTTTTTTTGTTATAACTAAAATAACCTTACCCTTAAATTTATTTACGTAGTTTAAACCATCATCAAGGGTAAATATATCACATAAAAAAACCACCAAATCATTTTTATTTTTTATACTATCAAATATCTTTTGATAATCACTTACATCTTTTTTTATAACCTGATAATCACCATAGTTTTTGATTCTAAAACACCTTTTACATATTAAAGCTTTATCATAGTTTTCCTCATCAATAAAACCAGGTTTATCCGGATTAGAAAACTGCATTATACTTCCGCATCCTAAACATTTCTTAGTCATAATACTTACCTTTTATCAATATGTTTTTTTCTTCAAAAGTTTTAAAAATACGCTTTTCGATTTGTCTGTTAAGCCAAGTTTCCTTTTCGTCTATTTCGGTCATTGGATTTACTAAAATAGTTGTTAGTCCCATTTTATTTCCACCTTGAATATCAGTTAAAAGCTGGTCCCCAATTGCAGCTACTTCTTCTTTTTTTAGCTTATACTTTCTTAGTATATACCTATACTTATACGAAAAAGGTTTAAGTGATATACAAGCCGTATCGACGTTATAATAAGCTCCAAACTTTCCAACTCTTTTAGGAAAGTTATTAGAAAATAATATTATTTTAAAATCTTTTTTTAATTTATCAAATAATTTTTTTGTTTTATCATATAAAACTACTTCTTTTGCAGGAGAAATCGTATTATCAAGATCAAACAAAAGGCATTTAATACCCATTTTTTTAAGCTTTTTATAATTAATAGTAAAAATACTTTCTTGGTAAATGTCTGGTATGAATTTTTTAAGCATTAATTATCCTCCCTTTCTTTTGTTTCATCTAAAGCTTTGCCTTTTTTTCTTAAACTTATTTTATCATATATTTTAACTCTTTTTCTTCTGTCATTGCTATTTAAATACTCATTATAAGTCATTAAATAATTATAGTCTTCATCATAAACGCCATTTTGAATATAAACCTTATCAAGCCTAAGTGCACGGCGAACGTACCAAATTGCAATCACAAACAAAATAGCCATAATAATAATTAATGGTACCACCTGAAACAGTAACAATTGAACACTATTATTATAATCAACGTTTAACTCACCTAGAAAAGACATTAAGTTATTATAAGTACCGTGAATAAAACTAGGTATTAATATTGCTAATAAAAAATTAACGTATCTTTTTGTTTTATCTTTAGAAAAAGTACCTAAACTAGCGAAATAGCCAATTACAATACCACATATTACGTGAAGTGGTATGGTTGTAAAGTCTCTCATAAGTGCCAAACTTATACTATTTGATATGGTATTTTCCGAGAATGCATAAATTACGTTTTCCAATCCCGCAAAAGAAAGCGCAATAAGCATCATGTAAACAATACCATCATATATATCATCATAATACTTATTATCAAAAATAAACAAGAAAAAAATAGCAAATTTAGAAGCTTCTTCAATAAAAGCCCAGACGTAAGTTAAAACAACATTATTTGAAAAATAAGGCATAATAAGATTTTCTAAATACCCAGCAAGAGCGATTGTTAATATACCAGATAACAAACATATTATAACGTTTTTTTTAGGTTCTTTACTTTTTCTATCCGTGTATAAAACAAAAGCCACAAGTAGCAAGGTTGGTACTAATGATACCAATAAAACAATTAATCTTTCGTAAAAGTAATAATAATTATTGAATAAATCAAAATTAATGCTTATGTCTATCATACTACTTTCCTTTCTTTTATTTTAAGAAAAATAATTTTAAACTAACCTCTTTAGTGGTCTCGTCTTCTTTAACAACAATATTATATAACCCTTCGTTATAAGTCGTAATACCATTTTCTTTTTTTACTCCAAAATTAATTTTAGGTTCTTTATTATCACTTACTGATACGTAAGAAAAATAAGCTGCTAAAGTATTTAACAAAAACAAAACTATAAATAACCATAAAATAATATCACCAATTTTAAGTTTTTTCATATTTATATGTTCCTTTATCTTTTTTATTATAACATAAATGATTATTATTTTTTCATATAATTTGTTAGGAGTGATATATTTGTTTTTAAGTATTATAACTGAGATTATAAAAGGGTTAATAATAGGAACCGGTAGTTATGGCAGCAAAACCTTTCCTGATCCCCTAACAAAAAAACAAGAAGAAGAGTTAATAAACAAAATGCTATCTAAAGATAAAAACGCTAGAAACAAACTTATTGAACACAACTTAAGATTGGTCGCACACATCGTAAAAAAATATGACAATGGTAAAAATGATATAGACGATTTAATAAGCATAGGAACAATTGGTTTAATAAAAGGAATTGATACGTTTTCAAATAAAAACGGAACCAGGCTTACCACGTACGCCGCAAGATGTATTGAAAACGAAATTTTAATGCACTTTAGAAGTGATAAGAAAAACCAAAGGAACATAAGTATAAATGAATCAGTTGGCTTTGATAAGGATGGTAATGAAATATCATTTTTGGATATTTTAAAAACACCAAATCCAGATTACGTAAATGATATAACCCTTCAAGATAACATAAAGTTACTTTATAAATACATTAACGTTTTAACTAACAGAGAAAAAGAAATAATAATTAAAAGATATGGTCTTTTCAATACGAAAGAACAAACGCAAAAACAAATAGCAAAAGAATTTAATATATCAAGAAGCTATGTATCAAGAATAGAAAAAAGAGCGTTAACTAAAATATTAAGAGAATTTATCAGAAATAAAAAAGATAACTAAAAAAATGCACTTTTTCAAGTACATTTTTATTTTCTTATTACGTAAATTATTCCACCGATTAGTCCGAATGCTATTACGGATAATCCCATTATAATAAGCGGATTCTTTTCAACTTCAACCGAAGACGTATCCCTTTTTTTCTCATCTGATTCAACCGATATATTAAGCGTATAAACTTTCTTGGTTCCATCCTCGGCCGTTACTGTTATCTTTATTTTTGAACCATCTTTTAAATTCTCGTTTCCCTCTATTTCAACCGTAGCATTTTCATCTTGTAATACGTAGTTTAACGTTAATTCACTAATCCCCTTCTTTATTTTAACGTTATAAGTGAATTTATCATCTTCTAGCTTAAATGATTTTACTTCCCTTATAATAAGTTCTTTTAAAGTGGCATCAGCGGTTAACGCCTCACGTGCTATGTTTATCGTGTAAGCTCTTTTAGACCCATCCTCGGCAGTTACCGTTATTGTTATTCGGTTATTTTCACCCGCCACTAGTTCGTCGTTAGCATTGTTACTAATTACCATGTTAGCCTTTTCATCCTCAAGCGTTGCATCTATACTAATCGTTCTTACCGTGCTATCAACGTTTGCTTCATAAGTATATACGTTAGAACTAAAACTTGGTGATAAAACTACTTCGTTTCCATCATCACCCATAATCTTAAGCGTTTTTAAATTATTATTGCTTGACTTAGTCGCTTGGGTAGTTGTCGTAGTGGTTGACTTTGGTGGATTAGTAGATGTTTGAGATTGAGTCTTTCCGATATTTATACTAGCCGAATCAATCGTTGGATTACCTTCATCAACTTTATATATTTTACATGATATCGTACCCTCTGAAATAGTTGGTCTAATAATAACTTCTCCGGTCGGATTTGATGAAATCACCACTCCGTCTACCACCACTTGAACATTGGTGCTTCCACTTACTACACTTGCACCAGAACATGATAAATTATAGTTATTATTGTTAGAAAGAGTCAAATTTTGCCAAGAAAATTTATAATTATTATTACTATCCTTTTCTATTTTTGCTGCACCAACACTTATCATTCCAACAAACATAAATACACTTGCAAATATCAAACAACTTAAAACCCTTTTCATAAAACACCTCGTTATTCTAAATATAATTTTAATATAAATAGTTTTATAAGTCAATTTCAAATCAAAAATATTATGTTTAAATAATTTTATCTACGATTCTTTGTATTTCTTTTTGAATGTCATTAATGCTTCTTAAACTACCATTATCATCACATTTTACAACATCAAACTTTAAGTAATCACAAACAAAACTAGCGTTATCATAAATCTTCTTCATCAATTTATCATCTCTTTCATAAACGTCGTTTTTAACCCCATCGTTGTCGGTTCTTTTACTCCTCATGTTTGATATGGCATCGAACTCTGCGGTTAAGAAAATTACTTTATCAGGCTTTTTTATACCTAGCTTATTGTATTCATAATCAGATGCATAATTAATAAATTCTTTTTTTTCGTTAACGCTAGACATTAATGAAGTTTGATATATTAAACTAGACGTTGTGTATCTATCAAGTAATATTATGCTTCCTTTTTCATATTCCCTTTTTAATTCATCTTTCCAAGTAAGTGCTCTATCTATTGCATACATAGTATTAATAAGATAAGGGGATAATTCCTCTGGTAAGCCAAATTCTCCTTTTAAATAGTTTTCTGCTAAAAATCCTTGTTTTGAATTATAAGTTGGAAAGTGATGGCTAAAAACCTTATATCCTTTTTCTATTAAATACTTTTTTAACAAATTATATTGTGTTGTTTTTCCAATCCCGTCACAAGCACCTTCTATTACTATTAACTTTCCTTTCATGTTTGCCTCCTATAGTATTATAACATTTATTGTACCAATTAAAAACGCTTTGTATATTGTTTTAAAAACCTTACTTTACTATCAAAATCACTAAAGGTAAAATCACATAATTCCGTTGCTAAAAAAATATCTTCTTTTAAGTAATCTTCATCGTAAAATCGATTTAAAGCATATTTTTTCTTTCGGTATTTAAATAATTCATCATCAATTTGCTTTTCTTTAACCGAAAGCAAAAAATTCGCAAAAAAATCAACGTTATTTTGCCAAATAACCGGATTTAAACTACCGTTTGGGCACCTTATTTCAATGGTGTTTTTACTTTTGTTATTATCTACGTTACTAAGGCATAACCCATAACACCTTGTACATATGTTATTTAAATGTCTAATCAACTCATCACTGTAAGTACAACATAATAATTCATCATATTTACTTAAAAGAGAGTATCTTAAATAAAAAGCGTACTTACTACAAAAAGATCTTAACTGGTCTTTTTCTCCACTTGCAAATTTATAAATAACTGGTTCATAAATAATCCAAGCTTTAATAAAATTAAACCAAGTTTTAGTATCACGATCTAGAATTTTCGAATCAAAATGAAGGTGACCTGATGCAGCATCATAAATTTTCGCGTCTTCTTCTTTTAATTTATCTAAAACATACTTTAAACTGTTCCACGTGTTAATAGAATCAATCATTGGATTAGAATTAATTTCACCACCATCCGGTATCGTTTCTTCTTTTTTACTAACCCATAAATCTGGTAACGTAAAGTTTATTTTTTTTAATCTTTCATATTCTATTTCAAGCCCAAATAAAACATTATTAGGTAACCCAAGTTTATTTTTATAATCAAATTCATAATCATCTACATACTTTAATAAATCTTTTTTCATAATATCATTATTATATCAAAAAAAGAGCTTTATTTTAAGCTCTTTGAACGTCTAATTTAACTTTTATCCCATTTAAGTCAAACTCTTCTGTTAAATTATCTTTACTTATTAACTCTTTACTTAAAGTTTCCTTTTTAATCATATCACCAAAAGATTCTATTACTTTTTCAAATTCTTTTGGACCATTATAGTATAGTTTAATTCTGTCTACAACGTCAAAATCTTTTTGTTTTCTTAAGTTTTGAACCTTTGAAATTAACTCACGAGCAATACCTTCATTTATTAATTCTTCTGTTAAATTAGTATTTAAAATTATGAAGTTATTTTCATCTTTAGCTACGTCATAACCATCTTTTGCAGATACTCTAATATCCACCATTTCTTCTGTTACATCAAATAACTCACCATCTATTTTTAATGTTACGGCCTCACCATTTTGAATGAACCTAACGTCTTCATCCGTTAGTTTTTTAAGTTCTTCTTGATAAAGCTTAATTTTAGGGCCAAATATTTTACCTACCACCTTAAAGTTTGGCTTAACTTCAAAGTTCATGTACAAAGATAAATCAGATACGTAAGTTATCTTTTTAACGTTTAACTCTTCTTTTATTAACTCGTCTAAGTCTCCAATTAAATCTTTATCTTTACCATCTATTAATACTTCACTAATTGGCTGCCTTACCTTTATTTTAACTTCTTCACGAGCATTTCTACCAAGTGAGATTATGTTTCTTACTAAGTCCATTTTGTTTTCTATTCTATCATCTACAAGTGATAAGTTAGCCTTTGGAAAATCACTTAAATGAACGGATTCTTCACCAGTTAGCTTGGTATATATGTCTTCCGATGTAAATGATGCGATTGGCGCAATTATCTTACATAGTCCCACTAAAACATCATAAGTTGTTTTATAAACGGCCTTTTTATTATCATCTAAATCATGAGCCCAAAATCTTTTTCTTGTTCTTCTTATGTACCAGTTAGATAAATCTTCTGAAACGAAGTTTGTTACGCTTCTTACAACTCTTGTTAAATCATACTCATCATATGCTTTAGTAACATAGTCTAATAGCTTATTATATTTTGATAATAACCATTTATCTATTTCTTCTAACTTATCATATGAAACGTCAAACTTTCTTGGGTCTACGTTATCGGTGTTTGCGTATAACGAAAAAAATGAGTAAGTATTATTAAGGGTTGAGAAAAACTTAGAGTATACTTCTTTTAAGCCTTCTTCATCAAATTTAATAGGCGTCCAAACAGGAGATACATAAGGTAAGTACCAACGAATTGGATCCGCTCCGTTTTTTTCTATCAAACCAAATGGTTCTATTGCGTTTCCTCTTGATTTATGCATCTTTTGACCGTTTTTATCAAGTAATAAATCGTTTACTAAAACGTTTTTATATGGACTTTTACCCGTTACGAAAACGCTTATTACTAAAAGTGAGTAAAACCAGCCCCTTGTTTGATCAATTCCTTCAGCGATAAAGTCCGCTGGAAATTGTTCTTTAAATAACTCTTTGTTTTCAAAAGGATAATGATACTGTGCAAAAGGCATAGAACCTGAATCAAACCAGCAGTCAATAACGTCTTTAACACGGGTCATTTCTTTACCACACTTTGGACATTTAAGGTGCACATCATCAACGTATGGACGGTGTAATTCTATAGACTCATCTATTTTTTCTATAGCTTTTTCTATTAGCTCTTTTCTTGAGCCAATCATTTCTTCATGTCCACAAGAACACCTCCATAAAGGAAGTGGTGTTCCCCAGTATCTTTGACGAGATATTGCCCAGTCCTTTAACTCTTCTAACCAGTTCCCAAAACGTTTTTCACCAACGTAAGAAGGATACCAGTTTACCTTTTTATTTTCTTCTATTATCTTATCTTTTATTTTAGTTACCTCTAGATAAAAGGATGGTTTTGAGTAATATAAAAGTGGTGATGAACATCTCCAGCAGTGAGGATAGTTATGCACTATCTTTTGCTTTTTAAATAACTTATCATTTTCTTTTAAGTATTTAATTACTTCTAAATCAGCATCAAATACTCTCATACCTTTCCATGGACCATCAAGGTAACAACCATCTTCACCAACCGGGTTTAAATATGGTAAGTTGTATTTTTTACCAACAGCGGCATCATCCTCACCAAAGGCAGGTGCAATGTGTACAACACCCGTTCCATCTTCCATGGTAACGTAAGTGTCACATGTTACAAAAAACGCTTTTTTATTTACCTTTAAAAATGGAAGTAACTGTTCATACTCTACGTATTCTAAATCTTTACCTTTATACTCTTCTATTACTTTGACGTCTTCTGCTAATACTTTATTAATTAACGCTTTAGCAAGAATAAACTTATAACCTTTAGATTCTACTTTAACGTAAGTTTCATCTGGGTTAACACATAAAGCAACGTTTGCAATTAAAGTCCAAGGAGTTGTTGTCCAAACAAGAAAGTATGCGTCTTCTTTTTTTAATTTCATTGGAACTATTACCGTATCTACTGAAACTTCTTTATAACCTTGTGCAACTTCGTGTGATGCCAAGGATGTTCCACACCTTGGGCAGTATGGAGTTATTTTAACGCCTTCATAAAATAATCCCTCATCAAAGAACTTCTTTAATATCCACCACTCTGTTTCAATGTAATCATTTTTATAAGTTATGTATGAGTTTTTAGTATCAATAAACTGTCCCATCTCATCGGTTAAATTAGTAAATGCTTCTTCGTTTTTCCATACGGCTTCACGGCACTTTTTGTTAAATGCTTCAACGCCATACTTTTCAATGTCTTTTTTACCATTAAAGCCAAGTTCTTTTTCTACTTGCACTTCAACTGGTAATCCATGAGTATCCCATCCTATTTTTCTTAGTACTCTTTTACCTTTCATCGTTTGGTACTTACAAAAAGCATCCTTTAAGAATTTAGCAACCATATGATGTACACCAGGATTACCATTTGCCGTTGCAGGTCCATCATAGAAAACAAAGTTTTCACAACCTATTCTATTATCTATCGTCTTTTTTAATATGTCTTCTTTTTTCCATTTCTTTAATATTTCTTGTTCTTTTTCATACTCACTTTTCTTTGATAACTCTTTAAATATCTTACTCATTTTTTATCCTCCTTTATATTAAAAACTCATCCTTAATAAAGGATGAGATTATTCCCACGGTACCACCTTAATTCATATCTTTTGATATGCATCTTACTTGTTTTAACGCTTCAAGCGGAAATACCCTACTTATTTTTCAGATAAACACATCAGAAGTGATTCTTAAC
>CASEJU010000065.1 GCA_949288335.1 uncultured bacterium
AAAAGTAAAAGATATATCAAAAAATAGAAGTGATTTAAATACCTATTATAACGTTGGAAAGCTTTTAAGCGAAGCTGGTAAAAGCTATGGAGAAGGGATAATAAGGAAGTATTCGGATAGGCTAACAAAAGAATTAGGTAAAGGTTATACTCCTACTAGATTAAGATATTTTAGGAGATTTTATAAAGTCTTTTTAAAACGTCCGACATTGTCGGATAAATTAAGTTATTCCCATTATTGTGAAATTATTTGGTTTGATGATGTAAAAATAAATTACTATATAAAAATTACTGAGGATGAAAATTTATCAGTAAGAGAACTAAGGCGAAGAATAAAAAATAACGAATATGAAAGATTAGATGATAAAACAAAAGAAAAGTTAATAAAAAAAGAAGAACCTAAAACAGAAGATTTAATAAAAAATCCAATATTCATTAAAAATACGTATAATACAAATAATATAACGGAGAAGATGCTAAAAGGATTGATATTAGAAAACATCGATGATTTTTTAAAGGAGTTAGGAGTGGGTTTTTCATATGTTGCAAGTGAATATAAAATTAAAATTAAAAATAGATATTATTACGCGGATTTATTATTATTTAATTATATTGATAACCGATTCGTTGTTTTAGAACTAAAGGTAACTGAACTTAAAAAAGAACACTTTGGGCAGATTAAAACGTATATGAACTACATGGATAAAAATGTGAAAACACTTGGTCAAAATCCTACTTTAGGCATTATTTTATGCAGGAAAGATAATAAATATATTTTAAAGTACGTAACGAATAATAACGTAAAAAGAGAATATCAGTTATTATAATAGATGTTGTACAACTGGTTTTATCCGTGTTATAATCAAATTAGGAGCAATATATGAAAAAAGTAATGTTTATATCAAGCATGGGCGGGCATTTAACCGAGCTTATGCAACTTAAAAGTATTTTTAAAGACTATGATTATAAAATAGTAACTGAAAAACATAAATCAACGATTGGACTTAAAGCTAGGTATAAAAGTAAAATTGATTACCTTTTATCCGGAACTAAAGACCATATTTTAAAGTATATGTTGGTTTTTCCAATTAATATAGTTAAAAGTTTAATTTTGTTTTTAAAATTTAAACCTGAGGTAGTTGTTACAACCGGGGCTCATACTTGTGTTCCGATGTGTTATATAGCAAAATTATTTAAGAAAAAAATAATATACATAGAATCTTTTGCAAACATTGAAACCAAAACGCTTACAGGAAAGCTTATTTATCCTATCGCGGATGTTTTTATTGTACAATGGCATTCAATGCTAAAACTATACCCGAAAGCGGTATGTGAAGGGTGGATATTTTAATGATATTAGTACTTTTAGGAACGCAGGATAAACCTTTTGAAAGAATATTAAAAGCGGTAGCAAAAGAAAAGAAAAAAGGTTATATAAAAGATAGAATAATTGCACAAGTAGGATGTACCAAATTTTCATGTGATAACATGGAAATGTTTGATTTTACATCGAAAGAAGAAATAGAAAAATTAATTGATAAAGCAAGGATAATAATAACACACGCAGGCGTTGGAACAATTATTGAATGTTTAAATAAGAATAAAAAAGTGATTGTTGTACCAAGGTTAAAAAAGTATGGTGAACACACTAATAATCACCAAATGCAAATAACAAAGGAGTTTGCATTAAAAAATTATGTTTTACCTCTTTATGATGTTAAAAACTTATCTAAAACATTAGATGATATAAAAACATTTAAACCAGTACAATACGAATCTAATACAGAACGTTTTAAAAGCAAGGTAAAAGAATACATAGACAGTTTTTAACTTGTCTTTTTCTTTACGTTTTTTTAACATGAAACAACCTATATTTTGACGATTTATTTTGCTTTTAGTATAATTATGTTGGTGATAATATGAAAAAAATAACGATATTAGCACTTCATTTAGGATACGGCGGAATAGAAAATGCAATCGCTACGCTCGCTAATTTGTTGTGTGAAAAATATGATGTAGAAATTTTATCGGTTTATCGTTTGTATAACGAACCGGTATTTGATTTAAATGATAAAGTAAAAGTAAAGTATATATCTAATGTTAAACCAAATAAAAAGGAAATGTTATATTATTTAAAAAAGAAAAATTTTAGTAAATTCTTTAATGGATTAGGAGATAGTGCAAGAACGGGTTATGTTAAATACGTTAAAACTGCCTGTTACTTAAGAAAAATAGATACTGACGTAATTATTTCAACACGTACGGTTCATAACTTTTTAGTATCAAAATTTGTTCCTAAAAGAATTAAAAAAATAGCTTGGGAGCATAATCATCATAACAATAGTAAAAAATATATAAAATCACTTGTTTCCTCATGTCAAGGAATGGATTATTTCGTACCCGTATCAAAGGAACTAGCGGAGTTTTATAAAGACTATTTAGGTGATAAGGTATTTTATATTCCAAATTGTTTGGATAATATGCCTAGTAAGTTATCTAAGTTGGATTCTAAAAATTTAATTTCGGTTGGTAGGTTGTCAAAGGAAAAGGGATTTGATGATTTATTAAAATTATTTAAGAAGGTAAGCTTAAAACATTCTGATTGGAAGTTAAATATCATTGGTGATGGAATGGAAAGAAATAACTTGTTAGAACTAGCGGAGGAATTAAAATTACATGATAAAGTTATTTTTCACGGATATCAAAATAAGGATTATATAAATGAACAATTACTAAACAGTTCCGTGTACGTAATGACATCTCATACCGAAAGTTTTGGCCTTGTATTAATAGAAGCTATGAGTCATGGAGTTCCTTGTTTAGCGTATACTTCCGCTCAAGGAGCGAACGAAATAATAGAAGATGGTAAAAATGGTTATCTAATAAGTAATAGAAATAATGAAGAGATGGAAAAGAAAATTGACTTATTAATAGAAGATGAAAAATTAAGAAAAAAAATGGGTAAAGAAGCAAGGGTAAGAGCGAAAGATTTTAGTGGTGATGTTATAAGTGTTAAATGGGCTAAGTTAATTAACAAAAGAAAGAAGGTGTAGAATGACTTTATCGGTTATTGTTCCTTGTTATAATGAATTTGATTCAGTAAAAGAGTTTCATGAAGAAGTAACAAGGGTATTAAAAAAGGAAAAAATAACTTATGAACTTATTTTTGTTAATGACGGTAGTTATGACGAAACCGAGAAAAAGTTAGAAGAAATAGCTAGCGAAGATAAGAACTCTAAAGTTATTTGTTTTTCTAGAAACTTTGGGAAAGAATCAGCTATGTTAGCAGGGCTTGAATGTGCTAGTGGATCTTACGTAGCAATAATGGATGCAGATTTACAGCACAGACCAGAAACACTAGTTGAGATGTATAATAAATTAGTAGGTGAACCTGATTATGACGTAGTATGTGCTTATAAATCAAGTAGAAAAGACGAAAGTTCACTTAAAAGAACGTTAACATCTTTATTCTATCGTTTTAATAATATTATTTCTGACGTTAAATTGTTACCCGGGGCTAGTGACTTTAGGGTGTTTAAAGCAGTAGTTAAAGACGCAATTATATCTTTACCAGAGAAAACTAGATTTTTAAAGGGCATTTTCTCTTGGGTTGGTTTTAATACTATATACGTTCCTTATTCTCCAGAAAAAAGGATGCATGGTACTTCAAAATGGTCATTTGTAAAACTTTTAAAATATTCACTTGGAGGTATTATATCTTTTTCTACTAAACCAGTTAAAATGGTCTTTAAAGTTAGTGTTATTATTTTTGTAATAGGATTATTAAACTTTGTTTTAATGGGGAACTTAAGTTATAGAACGATAATATTTCTTTTGTCAATTATGTTTTTAGCAATTGGTATAATAGCATTATATATATCTAGAATATATAGTAATATATTAGGAAGACCTTGCTATATCATAAAGAAAAAGATTGGTTTTAGTAAGAAGTAGAATATTCATTTATTAATTTAATAAGAAAAAATAATAAGTATAAAAAGTACATTTGCATTGTACTTTTTAATTTATACAAAAATAATTTATATAATAGCTAACTTGAAAGGAAGTAATATGATTTGTCTGTTTAATCCTGGAGCTATTAGTGATATTGGTTACTAATAAAAAATAAAAAACTATTACATAAAATATTGAGTATTAAATAACTTGTCTAAAAAGTATTAATTAAAAATTAATTTGTTTTAAATATTATTAGTTTATATGATATAATTAACTAAGGTGATGATTGTGGAGAAGTTAAAACATTTTATTAAAGGAATAGCAATAGGAGGAACAATGATGGTTCCAGGAGTTTCCGGTGGCACCATGGCCCTTATTTTAGGAATATATGATGAGATAATTCATTCTATTAGTTCGTTTTTTAAAGATGTAAAGAAAAACTTTTTATTTTTACTTATTGTAGGTCTAGGTGGCATAATAGGACTTGTAACGGTAGGATTACTAGTTGATAAGGCAATAGAGCATTTTGAGTATCCAACGATGTTTTTATTTTTAGGAATAGTATTAGGGGGGTTACCAGTTTTATTTAAAGAAGCTAATAGGGGTAAGAAAACTAAGTTTGATTGGTTATTTTTTGTTATTGGAGTAATCATAATAGCGGGCTTAATGTTTTTAGATAGTAAGGTTAATGGTTCAATAGTTGATTTATCTAATGCGTCTTACGGCTTATACATATATTTATTTATCGCCGGAATAGTTGTATCTATCGCGTTAATATTACCAGGTATTTCAACTTCATTCTTACTTTTAACCTTAGGTTTATTAACGCCGCTTATCGATGCGATTAAGACGCTTGATTTTGCGTTTTTAATTCCACTTGCACTAGGTGTTATCTTTGGTGTTGTTGCAATTACTAAATTACTCGAGTCGCTTCTTAATAAAAAGCCAAGACAAACTTACCTTATGATAATAGGCTTTGTTGTTGCATCAATGATAGAGGTATTTCCTGGTATTCCAAGTGGCATTGACCTACTTATTTGCCCAATACTTTTTGTTTTAGGTTTTGTTCTTATTAGGTTTGTAAGTGAAAAGTATGGTGATTAAAAAAACGTAAAGTAATTTTAAAAGAGGTTGCGAAAACCTCTTTTTTTACGTATAATAGAATGTATAAAGGTAGAAAAATAACTGGAGGATTATTTTTTTATCTAGCGCCAGGCCCTTAAAAGATGGGTGACGAGGATCTTGCGATTATCGAAATATTCGGCGGATGTCGCTTGCGGCTTTTTGTGGTCGATAGAAATACTTTTAAAACGTAAAATAAAAATTATAACAAAGAGGTATTTCACACATTGTTTTTATTATACTTAAAAAAGGAGAAAATAACATGTGTGGAATAGTAGGATACGTAGGTAATGATGATAATTGCGTGCGTGTTTTAATTAACGGCTTAAAAAGGCTGGATTATAGAGGATATGATTCAGCTGGTATAGCTTATTTTAATAATGGAAAATTAAATATTATAAAAGAAGAAGGAAAACTTACTAATTTAATAAATAACGTTGATTTAAATACTAAATCAAACATTGGAATTGGTCATACAAGATGGGCAACTAATGGTGCTGCAAATAAGAAAAATGCTCATCCTCACAAAATGGGAAAATTTACCATTGTTCATAACGGAATAGTTGAAAACGCAGACGATCTAAAAAGGGACTTAACAAAAAAAGGATATAAGTTTAAATCTGATACTGATACGGAAGTTATAAGTGCATTATTAGACTATTTATATAATAAAGAAAAAGACATATTAAAAGTTGTTCGTAAGTTAGACTATTTTTTAAAAGGGTCTTATGCACTTGGAATATTATGCAATGATGATAAAGAAGCGTTATACGCACTAAAAAAGAACAGCCCTTTAATAATAGGATTATCTAGTGGTAAAAATTATATTGCATCAGACGTACCTGCAATACTTAATAAAACAAAAAAATATGTTGCATTAGAAGATGGGTGCTACGCTAAGATAACCAAAGATGAGGTAAAAATCTTTAAAGATGGAAAAAACGTAGATTTTAAAGCAAAAGAATTTTTATATGATGATGCATCAATAGATAAACAAGGATATGAACACTTTATGTTAAAGGAAATAAATGAACAACCTGAAGTGTTTAAAAAAACAACTAATCCTTACCTTAAAAATAACTTTGAATGGTTACTTAAAAAAATGCCTGATTTTACCAAATATAAATGGATAAGAATAGTCGCTTGCGGTAGTGCTACTCATGCTGGTTTAATAGGAAAACAAATGATTGAAAAGTATGCTAATTGTGAGGTAAACGTTGAGACGGCAAGTGAGTTTAGGTATAAAAAGCAGTTTTTAAAAGACGATGAGTTAGTAATTGTTATATCACAATCAGGTGAAACAGCGGATACTTTGGAAGCTTTAAAAATTGCCAAGGATAATGGTAATGATACGCTTGGAATTATAAATGAAAAGGGAAGTACCATCGCAAGAGAAGCTAAAATGGTTTTATATACAGAAGCTGGAAAAGAAATAGCAGTTGCAACAACTAAAGCGTATTCTGCCCAAGTTGCAATGCTTTCCTTAATTGCTTTAAACTTGTCACTTAAAAAAGATTTAATAGATAAAAAGGAAATAAAAGAATTATTAAAAGATGTTAAGAAGATTCCTGATTACATGCAAGAGCTTCTAAGCAATAAAGAGATATATAAAAAAATTGCAAATGATATAAATGATTATAATGACGTATTTTTTATAGGAAGAGAAGTAGATTATGCGTTAGCACAGGAAGGCTCTTTAAAGTTAAAGGAAATATCTTATACGCATAGTGAGGCATATGCCGCAGGTGAATTAAAACATGGTACGATATCTTTAATAGATGATGGAACGCCAGTGGTTGCAATTGTAACGGATGATAGTGTTGCTCCTAAAACAATTTCAAATATAAAAGAAGTAAAATCAAGAGGAGCTTACGTAATTGGAATTACGAATCAAGACGCTGATAATAATATCGATTTATATGACGAATTAATTAAAATACCTAAAATAAATGATTTATTTCAGCCACTTCTTGCCGTAATACCTTTGCAAATGGTTGCGTATGAACTTGCTAAATTAAAGGGATGCAGCATTGATAAACCAAAGAACTTAGCTAAGTCAGTTACGGTTGAGTAAAATGGTGTTAATAATATAAAAAAGTAATTGACAAGTTAATAAAAAATCTATATTATTATAATAGCGTGATGATATCACGCAAGGTACTTTTACGATAAGTTGAAAGTACAACCAAAACCCCCTTGGAGCCTTTTAGGCTCCACTTTTTTATGCATTTACAATCAAACAATTGTATGTTATTATAAATAGTGTTAGAAGAGGTGATTATGATGCATCAGCAATCCTTATTTGAAACACCAAAAAACGAGCCTTTAGCATCAAGAATGAGGCCAAGAAATTTAAATGAGTTCGTAGGACAAACACATCTTTTAGGAGAAAATAAATTATTAAGAAAGATGATAGAGTCCGATAACATCTCATCAATGATATTTTGGGGACCTCCGGGAGTAGGCAAAACAACGCTTGCGATGATAATTGCAAGGGAAACAAAATCAGAGTTTATTAATTTTTCCGCGGTAACCTCTGGTATAAAAGAGATAAAAAAGGTTATGGAAGACGCAGAAAAAAATAAGAGTTTAGGTGTTAAAACAATCTTATTTGTAGATGAAATACACCGGTTTAATAAAGCTCAGCAGGATGCTTTTTTACCATACGTTGAAAAAGGATCAATTATTTTAATAGGCGCAACAACCGAAAATCCTTCTTTTGAGATTAATAACGCACTTTTATCAAGGTGCAGAGTGTTTGTTTTAAAAGAGTTATCAAATAATGATATATTATCTTTATTAAAAAACGCGATTACTGATGAAAAAGGCTTTGGTAAAGATAAAGTTGAAATAAAAGAAGATGATTTAAAGGTAATAGCTAGTTTTTCAAATGGTGATGCAAGATGTGCCCTTACTACTTTGGATATGGTTGTTACTAATGCCGATATAAAAGAAGATGGCAGTATAATGGTAACTAAAAACACGATTGAGGACTGTTTGGGTAAGAAAACTCTTTTATATGATAAAAATGGTGAAGAGCATTATAACATTATATCAGCTTTACATAAATCGATGAGAAATAGTGATCCGGATGCGGCGGTGTACTGGCTTTCTCGAATGTTAGAAGCAGGAGAAGATCCCATTTACATTTCAAGAAGAATAACTAGGTTTGCATCAGAAGATATAGGCCTTGCGGATACTAACGCTTTAAACGTCGCGATAAACGTATATCATGCGTGTCATTTTATTGGTATGCCAGAATGCAGTGTACACCTTACTGAGGCGGTGATTTATATGTCACTTGCACCAAAGTCTAACGCTTGTTATAACGCATATTTAAGTGCGTCATCTGATGCTAAAAAAATGCTTTTAGAGCCCGTTCCTTTAGTTATTAGAAACGCACCTACCAAGTTAATGAAAGAACTTAACTATGGAAAAGGTTATCAGTACGCTCATGATTGTAAGGATAAGTTAACTACCATGGAGTGTATGCCGCCTTCTTTAATTGGTAAAACATATTATAATCCAACTAGCCAAGGTAATGAGGGACGTTTTAAAAATAGATTAGATGCTATAAAACAGTGGAAAAATAATCATAAAAACGACTAAAACCTAATAAAAAAGTGTTATACTTATTATATGAGGATAGGTGATATAAATGAATGATGAATTAATAAACGGGTTTAAAAACATAAGAATGGTTGATAATTTTTATCAAACATCAAGCTTTTTTCCAATGCCAACGACTTTAATTGCAACACTTGATGAAAAAGGACAAACAAATCTTGGTGCATACTCTTTAATATTTCCATATTACATAGCAGGTAAAGACTATTACGCAATGGTACTTTGTTGCCGTAATTCTTCTAATACTTGTAAGAACATATTAAGAACTAAAAAGTGTGCGATAAACTTTATAACCGCTGATAAAAAATACTTTAAAGAAGCCGTAAGATTAGGTTATCCAGGAGAGACGACGGATGATAAAATGAAGGATTGTTTGTTTACCTTAGTTGACGGAAAAAGAGCGAAAGAAGATGAAAATAATAAGTATCCTAAAGTAATAAAAGAAGCGTTTCAAGTGTTTGAATGCACTTGGATTGATACCTTAGATAATGCTCAAAACGATAAAGTAATGGAAGAATATAACGGGCCATATCATGATTTTAACGGGATAACGAGTAAGAATGGGGCACATTTTATATTAAAAATAGATAACATCTTGCTAGAGCCAAAACAATATGATGCCATTTTAAATGGTGTTAAAGCATCTGGCTTTCCAAGTGTTCCGGTGGATTATGGATATCGTGATAATAAAAACTTTTGGTATACGAAACAGAAAAAAGCAAAGTCTGAACCAATTCCAAAAAGCAAAGGAATCAGTTTGGATACGGTAAAATACGCAGCATCAAGAATAGATAGCGAAGTAAAGTTTACGGATGAAGCTTGTGCTAGGTTGGTTAAAGTTCCAAGGGTATTTTTAAACACCGTGTTAAAAGGATGTGTTTCTTGGGCAAAAGAAAACAACGTAACGTTAATAACCGAAAAAGAAATGCAAATAATACAAGATAAAAGAAGTAAAGATAAAAATAGAAAGTAAGAAGAATTTAATGTTCTTCTTTTTATTGTGTTATAATATTTATATTGGGAGTTTTATTATGGAAAAGTATAAAGAAATAGAGCGAAGTATAATAGTTAGGTTTAGAAAGGAAATTTGGCGGGAATTTACAAAGGCCGTAAGGGATTATGAGCTTATTAAAGAAGGCGATTTTATTGCGGTATGTATATCCGGTGGTAAAGATTCTTTCTTACTAGCTAAATGTATAGAGGAATTAAAAAAGCATGGGAAGGTCAACTTCGATGTAAAATACATCGTTATGGATCCTGGATATAATAAGGAAAACAGAAAACAAATAATAAATAATGCAAAGTTGATGAACTTAAATATAGATATATTTGATAGTGATATATTTGATAGTGTTTATAAATTAGACGAAGGTTCACCTTGTTATTTATGTGCTAGAATGAGAAGGGGATGCTTGTATTCTTATGCGCAAAAGTTAGGGTGTAATAAAATAGCTTTAGGACATCATTTTGATGACGTTATTGAAACAACCTTATTAAGTATTATTTATGGTGGAGAAATAAAAGGAATGATGCCTAAACTTCATAGTGATAACTTTTTTGGTATGGAGTTAATTAGACCCCTTTATTTGGTAAGGGAAAAAGATATAAAGGCTTGGGCTAAGTATAATGATTTAAAGTTTTTAAATTGTGCTTGTCGTTTTACTGAAAAAAATAATGATAAACAAAACGAAAATTCCAAAAGATTAGAAATAAAAGAATTAATAAATATTTTAGAGAAAAAAAGTAAGTTTGTTCCTTATAATATTTTTAAGGCAACAGAAAACGTAAACTTGGACATGATGCGTGGTTATAAAACAAAAGGTAAAAAACATAATTTTTTAGAATGGTATGATGGTAAAGAAAATAAAGATGAAGAAAAATAATATGATGTTTGTTTTTTTGTTTATTGCAGGAATTTGTTTTTTACTTTCATATTTTATTAAAGAAAACATGTTAAAGGTTGTGTTGGCAGGAATTTGCTTTTTAATATCGATTATAAGTTTTATATGCTATTTAAAAAACAAAAGATAACTAATTGCACGATTAATTGTTTTTTTGTATAATCTTTTTAAGAATACGTTAATAGGAGTTGGTGTTAATGGACCAGGAAAAATTTGGTAAATTTATAAAAGAAATAAGAAAGAAAAACAATCTAACGCAAGCCTCTTTAGCAAGTAAATATGGTGTTACTTATCAAGCTGTATCAAAATGGGAAACGGGTAAAAACATGCCTGACATGGCACTTATTAAACAAATAAGTAAGGATTTTAACGTTAGTTTAGACGAATTATTAGAAGGAGAATATAAAAGAAAAGAAAAAAAGAAAAAACGTATAATACCAATTTTTGTTTTGATAATTATTACGATTATACTTGCAGTCGTATTTGTTTTAATAAGTATAAAAAACCAAGATTTTGAATTTAAAACGTTATCTAGTAGTTGTAGTAACTTTGAGATTTCTGGCACGATTTCTTATAGTGAAAAAAAATCAGCTATATATATTTCAAACATAGAATATTGCGGAAAAGAAAATAAAAAAAGATATGATAAGATAGAATGTACGCTTTATGAATCAACAAAAAACATAGATAAAAAAATAAGTTCTTTTACGTATGATAAAAAGCCTATTAGATTAGATGAGTTTTTAAAGAAAGTAACATTTACGGTGGACAATTATGATCGGGTTTGTGACGCTTACTCAAAAGATAGTTTATATTTATTAATTAATGCGCAATCTAATGGGGAAGTTATCACAACTTATAAAGTACCATTATCAATAAAGGCTTGTAATTAATAGTATTTTAAAACTCAACTTTTATTTGAGTTTTTTCAACCATAAAGTTATTGTTTCTTATTCTTCTTTTGGATAAGATAGTGATAAAGAAAGGAAGTATTAGAAGTGAAAAATAAAAAAGTTATTTTAATCATTATAATTATGATTATATTAGTTGTATTAATATCTAGTTTATTGTTTTTTATAAATGATAAACAAAACAAATTACCAAAACCAGAGGTAACAACTGGTGTAAGAGCAGAGTTTGGTATTGATAAAAACGTTAACGAAGAGACGATTGATAATTATTTAGGAAGATCTGATTCGGTTTACCGTGACATGAGGATGCTTAAAGACCCGGGTAATTATGAAGCGATTGGAGGGGATTCTTATCTTTCTGGTTTTGTAAATGGCTTTGAGGTTGTACCTTTTCCTTACGTAGTAAACGTAAGCGGACTTCCAGAAGACGTAGGACAAACTTATACCGGTAAAACTCTATTTACTTTAAAAGATGGAAAGTATACCGCTAACTATGAAGAGTCAATGGATGTTTTGGAGTATTTATTTCCTAAGGATAAATACATATTCTTAATGTGCGGTGGTGGTGGATATGCCGGCATGATGAAAAACATGTTAATTGAGTTAGGTTGGGATAAAAACAAAATTTATAACGTCGGTGGTTATTGGTATTATAAAGGTAAAAATAACGTCTCTGTTAAAAGAACAATAAATGATGAGACAACTTATGATTTTTGGAAAATTCCATATCATGATATTGATTTTAGTACGCTTCATGAGGTTAAATAAAAATGAAGAAAAAAGTTATTATTGGATTTGTTGCTTTAATATTACTTATAGTAATATGTTTACTAATATTTATTAATAAACCAGTGGAAAAATTTTATTTAGAAAATAAATATTATGGTAATAATAATTTAACTGAAATTAACGTTAAAACCTTAAATAAATTGATAGATGATAAAGAGTCATTTGGTTTATTTATTTATGAACCATCATGCATTACCTCTAATGAGTTTAATGAGGTTTTATCTTCTTTTCAAAAAGAAAACAATATTGAATTTTATAAGTTTCCTTTTTCTCAAATTAAAGGTACTTCATTAGAAAAAGAAATTAAGTATTATCCATCGTTTGTTATTTATAAAGATGGAAATATAATTGATTTTTTAAAAGCCGATGATGATGAGGATACTAACCGTTATAAGAATAAAGATGATTTTAAAAATTGGTTTTTTTCATACGTAAAAAGTAAATCATAAATTAGGTTTACTTTTTGTTTTACTTGCAAAAAGGCTTAAAATATTCTATAATTATATTCATAGAATAAGGAGGATTTCATGAAGGATTTAAAAGCGATAAAAATAACTAATGCTGAAGGGCAAGAATCAGAGATAAAAGTTATAACAATAATTGGAACTCCAGATGAAAAAAAGAAATTTCTTATATACACCTTTGATGATAAAGCGGAAAACGTAGATATATACGCATCTGTTATAACAGAAGAAAATGATAGCTATGTATTAGATGCAATAACTGATAAATCGGATTGGCAACTAGTTCAAAAAGCTATTCAAAAGTTATCAGAGTAATTATTAATAAGAATAGGAGAATCTATTATGGAAGAGATAAAAAGTATTGATATAGTAACTGAAAGTGGAGAGATTGCTTCTGCTTTAGTTGTTTCGTTTTTAAAGGATGAGGAAACCGGAAAAACTTATGTTTTCTATACGTTTGAAGTAGATGAATCAGATGAGACAAGAAAAATTTATGCTTCTATTTTTGTTCAAAATGAAAATGGATATGAACTATTACCAATCGAAGATGACGAAGAATGGAAGTATGTAAACGAGGAAATCATTAGATTAACTAACAAAGGAGAGTAGAAGAATTATGGATTATAAAACAATATTCGCGGATTATACATTAGAAAATTTTAAAGAACTTTTTGGATCCCATAAATTAAGTGAAGCCTCCATAGAAGACCAAAGAAAAATAAAGGAAGCTTTAAACGACAAGATAACTGATGGATATGTTACTTTAAACAGGTTACGTAGTGACTTTAGTAAATTAGATCAAAAAGAATCTGAACTTTATAATGATGTTGCCGATTTTGAAAGGCTAGAACAACGTGGATATATAGTTCGAGAAGAAAAAGAAAAAGCAAAAAAAGAGTTGGATGCGATAAAGACATTACGCTTGGAAATAAAAAAAGAATTTGAAAAACAAAAAGAAATGATAGCGTATCTTGAAACCACTTTAAAGGAAAACAAGTTTTCTAAGCAAGAAAGACAAATACTAGATGTAAAGGAAAAAGCATTAGATGTAAAAGATGCTGTTTCTGAAAAAGCAGCTGATATAAAAGATGCGGTATCTAAAAAGGTGGATGAAATTAAAATTAAAGTTAAAAGCACGCCTCAAAAGATATGCTCGGCAAACGTTTCTTTATTATCAAAGTTAAGGCAAAAAGGTAAAGAAAAGTATCATAGCTTAATGAGTAAGTTTGAAAGCAAGTTTGAAGCTTTAGACCAGAAGATGGAAAAAATAGAAGATTTAGAAAAAAATATGGACGGTGATTCCGCAATAATTAGAGCATTACAAAGTAGGGAACTTTCAAAAGGTAAAAATAAACTTTTAAAAAAGGCCATGGTATATGCAAGCAGTGCAAACGTTTTAGCCAAACTAAAAAAGGGTGTTGTTCGTAGTTTTGATGTTTCGCTTGATTTTTATAACAAGATGAATAATGAATTAGAGGCAAAGCTTAAAACAGCGTAGTGTTCTAATTTATTAATAACGTATTAAAAAGGATACTTTTACCATAATAATACTGGTGATTATTATGAAGAAGTATCTTTTTTTATTGTCATTATTTATTGTGTATCTTTTTTTAGTTAACAAAAATGATGTTAGTCCTGCTATTTCTTATGAAAATAAATATGATGGAAACGTGTCTGACATAAGCATTTATTTTTCTAACGGAATAAATAGTAATAGCATAAAAAAAGTGTTTGATGGTTATAACTCTGATTATTATGTTTATAAAATAAAGTTAAAAGATAAAGACGTTGCTGTTTCATGTAGTAACATTGATTCATGTTTAAAAGAAGTTTATGAATCAGAAGACAAGTCATTTGAAATATTATTTTTGGTAACTGGTTTTAACGTTCAAGAAATATCAATGCTAGCTTATACGGACAGTATAGTTCCGTTTTTAAGCGAAAACGATTTGACTTATAAAGTTAATTAATATTCTTAGGTTTAATTTCTATTAAATAAGGGGCATCTTTATTGGTGGTGTTATGGTAAGTTAAGTATTTGATATTATTTTTATTCAAATAATTCATTATTTCTATGCTTTCTTTTTTTCCTTCTTCATGCGGGTAGCATGTGGCTAGTATTATTCCTTTTTTGTTAAGTATTTTAATGCTTTTTTTTATTGCGTTTAACGTTGATGTATGATTGGTTGTTATACTTTTATCTCCACCAGGTAGATAACCCAAATTAAATAGTACTAAACTTATTTTAGTATTGTATTGTTTTAAAATAATGTCTATGTTTTCATGACTATCATTAATTAAAGTTACGTTATCCACAGCATATTTATCTAATAATTTTTTAGTATTTTCAATCGCTTTTTTTTGAATATCAAAAGAAAATACTTTTTTTGCTAATTTAGATAGCATTAGCGTATCGTTTCCGTTACCACAGGTTGCATCAACGACTACGTCACCTTTTTTAATAAAATTATTACATATTAGGTTTACCCGGTTAAGAATGCTTTTGTTAAATCCTTGATAAGTTCCTCTTCGTTTTAGTTCTTTATCAACATCGTTTAGAACGCTTACTTTCTTTAGCGTCCAAACCGGTGCGATTAAATTCTCTTTTGCGCCATCACCGGTTAAGCGGTGGATAACTATTTTTTCATTTAATTCTTCGATTTGGTCACAAATTATGTTTACGTACTCTTCTTTTGTTAATAGGTGAAATTTCGTTTTTTTATAATAGTTTTCAAGAGGTGTATTTTTAAGTACGTGAAGCATGTGTATTTTTATTCCTTGAATATCTAGTTTATTTAGGTGTTTAATGGTATCCATCATCATATCATGAGTCTCATAAGGAAGTCCGTTTATTATGTGTACAACTACGTTGATGTCTTTTTCTCTAAGCCTTTTAACGCACGCATCAAAGCAGTTTAAATCATGACCACGGTTTATTAATTTTAAGGTTTTGTTATGCATACTTTGAAGACCTAATTCTATGGTTAAAAAAGTTCTTTTGTTTAGATCAGACAAATATTTTAAACATTCATCACTAATTGCATCAGGTCTTGTTCCGATGTTTATTCCAACAACGTTTGGAAAAGTTAGTACTTTTTCAAATTTCTCTTTTAAAACTTTAACTGGTGCATACGTGTTTGTGTTAGCTTGAAAGTAAGCAATGTATTTTGTATCCGGCCACTTATTATTTAGCTTTTGCTTTATCTTATTAAACTGGGTTAGCAAATCATCGTTTTTATCTCCTGCGAAATCTCCTGATCCTTTCGCGGAACAATATATGCAGCCGGTGCCGTTTTTAAAGTTAGGACATGAAAATCCTGCGTTTAAACTAACTTTAAATACCCGCGTGCCAAATCTTTTTGTTAAATCATAATTTAAAGTATGATAACGTTTATTATCTAAACTATACTTAAACATTTATATCACCAATCAAAATTATACCATTTATGCTTGAATTTAGAAATAAAATATAATATACTATTAATTGTTAAAGCGTTGATGAAGAGTATTAGCTTAACTTAATCTTTTTAAAGAGAGTTTACGGTTGGTGTAAGTAAACAAAAGACGTTAAGTGAACTAGCTTCGGAGTTGTTATGTGAAATAATAGTAGCGTAATACGGTTAACCTCGTTATTGGTTAAGAGCGTATACTTTTGTATAAATTAAGGTGGTACCATGGACATACAAGTTCATCCTTTACTTGGGATGAGCTTTTTTATTTATAAGGAGGATTTATGGTAGAAGTTGCAAAGATTGTATTAGAGTTTATAGGTGTATTTTTAATAGTTTATTTTGGATATTATTTTTTGTCATATAAAAAAGCGGATAAGTTTAACAGAAAGAAGATGCCTATAAACATTAAATATCTGGTATTTAGGTATAATATAAACATTGTGTATTTAGGATATAAAAGAGTTTTAAAAACGCTAATGCTCTGTGATTCTTTTATCATCGCGACAATTTTTACCGTAACAAAGTTTATTGATAACATATACATAAGATTATTTGTGGCTTTTATTTTGATATTTCCTTTATTTGCGGGAATTTATCATTTGGTTGCAATGCACTATAAAAAGGAGAGTGAATAATTATGGAATATAATTTTAAAGAAATAGAGAAAAAATGGCAGAAATACTGGGATGATAACAAAACTTTTAAAACTGACGTATGGGATTTTTCAAAGCCTAAGTTTTATGCACTTGATATGTTTCCTTATCCATCAGGCGTAGGTCTTCATGCGGGACATCCAGAAGGTTATACGGCAACTGATATTGTATCTCGTATGAAAAGAATGCAAGGATATAACGTTCTTCATCCAATGGGATATGATTCATTTGGTCTTCCAGCGGAGCAGTATGCGGTTCAAACTGGAAATCATCCAAGTGGTTTTACCGAAAAGAACATTGAGTATTTTACTAGCCAATTAAAGGAACTTGGTTTTGATTATGACTGGGATCGGATGATTGCAACTTCTGATCCAAAGTATTATAAATGGACCCAGTGGATCTTTAGCAGGTTATACGAAGATGGTTATGCAAAATACGTTGACATGCCAGTTAACTGGTGTGAGGAGCTTGGTACCGTTTTATCGAATGACGAGGTAATAGATGGAAAATCAGAGCGTGGTGGGTATCCGGTAGTAAGAAAAAACATGAAACAATTATGTATCGACCAGCCTAAGTTTGCGGAAAGGCTTCTTGAAGGTTTAAATGAAATAGACTGGCCAGAGTCAACCAAAGAAATGCAAAGAAACTGGATAGGTAAGTCTACTGGCGTTGAAGTTGATTTCGAAATAGCTGGTGGAGGAAAGTTTTCCATTTACACAACTTGTATTGAAACCATTTATGGCATCACCTTCATGGTTTTAGCACCTGATGGCTCTTTAGTTAAAGAACTAATGCCTAGAATAAAAAATAAAGAAGAAGTAAATGCTTACATAGAAGAAACTTTAAAAAAATCAGACATGGATAGGACCGAACTTAACAAAGGAAAAAGTGGCTGCGAGTTAAAGGGAATTAAAGCAATAAATCCGGTTAATAAAAAAGAAGTTCCGGTGTTTATCGGAGACTTTGTTTTAGCAAACTACGGAACTGGTGCGGTTATGGCGGTACCTTCTCATGACCAAAGGGACTTTGAGTACGCAACCGTTCATAACATTCCAATGATTAAGGTAATAGAAGGAAAAGACGTAAGCGAAGCGGCTTTTGAAAAACAAGATTATTTAGGTAAGGGATGCAAACTTATTAACTCAGAAGAATTTACTGGTTTAACTGTCGAGGAAGCAAAGGAAAAAATAACCGATAAGTTAGTTAAAATGGGTGTTGCAAGAAAGACCACTAATTATAAGTTTAGGGAGTGGATCTTCGCCCGTCAAAGATACTGGGGAGAGCCAGTACCAATCGTTCACATGGAAGATGGTACGGATTACTTACTTCCTGATGATGAATTACCACTTGTATTACCAGAGTTAAAAGATTATAAAGGACATAATGGTAAGGCTCCTTTAGAGAATGCAACAAAGTGGAAGCACTATGAAAAAGATGGTAAAAAAGGTATTCGTGAAACTTCAACGATGCCTGGTTCGGCAGGTTCTAGTTGGTACTTTTTAAGATACATTGATCCTCATAATGATAAAGAATTTGCAAATCAAGAGTTATTAAAACACTGGATGCCGGTAGATTTATACATCGGTGGACCAGAACATGCCGTTGGGCATTTAATGTATTCTAGAATCTGGAATAATTATCTTTATGATAAAGGATTATCTCCGGTTAAAGAACCATTTAAAAAATTGGTTCATCAAGGTATGATACTAGGTGAAAACGGAATTAAAATGGGAAAACGTTATCCTGAATTTGTTGTTAATCCAAGTGACATAGTAAAAAAATATGGAGCGGATACTTTAAGGCTATACGAAATGTTTATGGGACCTTTGGAAGCATCAAAACCTTGGAGTATGAAAGGCGTTGAAGGTGCTAAAAAATTCTTGGATAGGGTTTGGAGGTTATTTACCGAAGAAAATAAAAGCTTTGATGGTGAGAATAAAAACCTTGAAAGAATATATCATGAAACGGTTAAAAACGTTACTAACGATTATGAAAAATTATCATTTAATACGGCAATAAGCTTCTTGATGGTATTTATTAACGCGGTTTATAAAGAAAGTGTATTTCCAAAAAAATATGCGGAAGGCTTTATAAAGCTATTAAATCCAATATGTCCACATATTACTGAGGAATTATGGAGCATTTTGGGTCATGATAAAACGATTGCTTATGAACCATGGCCAAAGTATGATGATGCTAAACTTGTTCAAAAAGAGTTTGATATAGCCGTTCAAGTAAATGGTAAGTTAAGGGGTACTATTACCATATCAGTAGATGATACCGAAGATGTTATTAAAGAAAAAGCGTTATCTTGTGAAAACGTTAAAAGACATACTGAAGGTAAAGAAATAGTAAAAGTAATCGTAATTAAAAATAAGATAGTAAACGTAGTGGTAAAAGGATAGCTCAATGCTATTCTTTTATTATAAAAAAATGTTTTCAGTAATTAATAACGTAGTTGTTTGTGACGAAAAAATAAAACTATAACAAATATTACGCGTTATTTAAAAATAGTATTAGACAAATTTAGTACATGAAAAGTAAACTATCGTAAGTAATTCATGTATTTTGTTTTATTTTACATTAAAAAATGGTATAATATGTAAAGAGAATTTAAGCCATAATAGAAATAGGTGATTAACTTGAACGTAAACGGACTTGATATTAATTATATTGATTTTGGAGATAAGAAAAAAGATGCGATAGTACTTCTTCATGGTTGGGGACAAAACATTTCCATGATGCAAATGCTAGGTGAACCATTTAAAAAAGACTACCGAATTATCGCATTAGACTTTCCTGGATTCGGACTAAGTCCGGAGCCTAAAAACGTAATGGACGTAAATGATTATACAACCATGGTTGAAGAATTATTAAAAAAACTTAAGGTTAAAAACCCAATATTAATTGGACATTCTTTTGGAGGAAGGGTATCCGTTAAGTTTGCATCTAGAAATGATGTTAAAAAACTTATTTTACTTTCACCGGCATTAAGAGGTCATGATAAAAAGGGATTAAAAACTAAGGTACTTAAGTTTTTAAAGACGGTTCCTGGAATTAAAAATTTGGAAAGCTGGGCTAAAGATCATATCGGGTCACGTGATTATAGGGCTGCAAGTCCGGTTATGAAGCAAGTTTTAGTAAAAACCGTTAACGAGGATTTATCAGAGGACGCAAAAAAAATAAAAGCTCCAACGATATTGATATATGGAGATTTGGATAGTGAGGTTCCAGAAGAAGATACTAAAGAGTATGAAAGATTAATCCCGGATTGTGGGCTTATTCTTTACGAAGGATGTACTCATTATGCATATTTAGAAAGATTACAGCAAACGATAAATATAATTAGAAATTTTATAAAGTAAGGATGTGCATAATATGTTTTATATAAGTTTGATACCGTTTATAATTTTATTTATTTATGATTTAAAAAATTCACTTCATATGGCACAACAAAATTT
Source organism: uncultured bacterium (assembly GCA_949288335.1). Taxonomy (GTDB): domain Bacteria; phylum Bacillota_I; class Bacilli_A; order RF39; family UBA660; genus Aphodocola. The sequence continues at coordinate 20,337 of CASEJU010000065.1, forward strand.
ATATAATGATGATCACCGTTTTTTAAAATGGACGTTTAAAGATATAATGATGTTTAGAACACCATTTAAGTGTTCTTTGGTTGTTTTGATAACGTATTTAATTTTAATATTTTTTAATTTAGAATCAAAAGTTATTACAAGTATTTATTTTTTTATCGTGTGCCTTATTATATTAATAATTAAAATAAGGGAGAATAAATCAAGGGATACAAAGATAAAGCTTAAGGTTACCGCGCGGGTAAAAAGGCTTATATTTACTAACGTGATACTTTTTGCATTAATGTGTATCGGGTTATGTTTTATTAAGAACGTAAATTTAATTTATTTGATTTTATTCTTATATGATATGTTATTAAACTTCGTTATTATGATTTCAATAATAATTAACAAACCGGTTGAAAAAATGGTTTATATATCATATAAAACCAAGGCCGTTAACAAATTAAGGGAAATGAAAAACCTTAAGGTAATTGGTATTACTGGAAGTTATGGTAAAACAAGTAGCAAGAACATTTTAAGTGACATATTAAACGTTAAGTATAATGCTCTTCCTAGCCCTAAAAACTTTAATACGCCATATGGCCTTATTATTACCGTTAATAATTATTTGGATAAGTTTGATGATATTCTAATCGCGGAAATGGGTGCGTACAAAGTAGGAGAAATTAAAGAACTTTGTGATTTGGTTAAGCCAAAGTATGGTATTTTAACTAAAATTGGTACTGCTCATATAGAAATATTTGGATCACAAGAAAACATTCAAAAAGGAAAATTTGAGCTTATAGAAAGTTTACCAAGTGATGGTGTTGGCGTTTTAAACAAAGATGATGAATTACAAGTTAATTACAAGTTAAAAAATAATTGTAAGATATTATGGATAGGGATTGATAATAAAGATGTTGACGTAAGGGCAACCGATATTAAAACTTCTAATAAAGGTACTTCGTTTAACGTTATTTTTAAAGGTGATAAAACCAAGTATTCGTTTACAACTAAATTATTAGGATATAATAATATATATAATATATTAGCAGCACTTGCTTTATCAAAAGAGTTTGGCTTAACCGTAGATCAAATGAAAAAAGCAGTTAGTGCCGTAAGAAGTGTAGAACATCGTCTTGAACTAAGACGTGTTGGTAACATTACTTACATAGATGATTCTTATAATTCAAATCCGGTTGGCTCAAAGATGGCTTTGGATGTTTTAAAAGATATGCCTGGAATTAGAATTGTTATGACTCCTGGTATGGTAGAGCTTGGTGATAAATCATACGAACTTAACAAAAAGTTTGGAACTTATATGAAGGATACTACGGATGTTGTAATATTGGTTGGGGAAAAAATAACTAAACCAATAAAGGATGGATTAAAAGAAGTAAAATACAACGATAAAAAAATATATGTTGTTAAAAGCACGAAAGAAGCATTTGCGTTGGTAAAAAGTTTATCTAATAAAAAAGAAACTTATTGTTTAATAGAAAATGATTTGCCGGATATATATAATGAATAGGAGTTGATATAATATGAAGATAAGAGTTGGCGTTTTATACGGTGGAAAATCAACGGAACATGAGGTTAGTATAATAACCGCAGTTCAAGCAATGGAATATTTAAATAAAGATAAATATGATATTATACCGATTTATTTAACAAAGGAAAACGAGATGTATACGGGAGCTCCTTTAAAAGAAATGGATGTTTATAAGGAACCTGAACTTTTAAAACGTTATTGTAAAAACGTGGTATGTTACAATAAAGATGGTGCGCTTGTTTTACAAAATAAGAAAGGATTATTTAAAAGAACCATTGCAACGGTTGATATCGTAATACCTTGTGTTCATGGATATAACATGGAAGATGGTAACGTAGAAGGTATGCTTGAAACTTATGGAATTCCTTATACTGGTAGTGATATATATGGTTGTACGGTTGGACAAGATAAGGTTTTTCAAAAGCAAATATTACAAGCTGAAGGTGTTCCGGTTACTAAGTATACTTGGTTTTATGATAATGAATATTATGAGGATGAATCAAAGATTTTAGAAAACGTAAAAAAAATAGGTTATCCGGTAATCGTTAAACCAGCAAGGCAAGGAAGTAGTATTGGTATTGAAATAGCTAAAACGGAAGAAGAGTTAAAAGAAGCTATAGAAGAAGCAACTAAGTACGATGATAAAATCTTGGTTGAGGAAGTAATAAATAACATGTGTGAATTTAACTGCAGTGTTTTAGGATCTAATAATTTTATGGAAACTTCCGCTATAGAACAAGTCATGGGAAAAGATGAGTTTTTATCATTTAATGATAAGTATATAGGAAATGGTGCTAAAAAAGGTGCTAGCAAAAAGATGGGAGCATCAAAGGGAATGGTATCAGCTGATCGTGTTATTCCTGCTGATATACCTGAAAAGTTGGCTAATGAAATTAACGATATTTCTAAAAAAGCATTTCGGGTATTAGGAGCATCTGGCGTTGTAAGAATAGACTTTTTGTATGATGAAAAAGCTAAGAAATGTTATGTAAATGAACTTAATACGATTCCTGGTAGTTTATCATTTTATTTATGGACTCCGTTAAATAAGGAATATGATGAATTATTAGATGACATGATTAATATAGCTGTAAAGCGTTATAAGAAAAAATTAAAGAAAACTACAATATTTGAATCAAACATATTGCAAGGCTTTAATGGTACTAAAGGAATTAAAGGTGCGAAAAAAAGAAGTAATTAGAAAAAAGACCTAGTTTAGGTCTTTTATTCTTGAACTATGTTAGAATTAACATCGTCTTTATTTTTATTTTCTAATTCTTCATAATAATCTTTACCTTTTTCTGTGGTGTTAATCTTTTTTTCGATAACTTCATTATTATTATTTTTATTTTTGTTTTTATTTTTATTTTGTTTGTTTTTCATTTTTTACCATCCTTTCTTTTGTATTATGGTGTTTAATTTAAATTTTATTCATAAATTCATTGACTTATTGCACTTGTATAATATAATAAAATTAGTGGGGATGTTTTGATGGATGCAGTAAATATAAATGATAGTATAAGAAAAGTTATTAACGAAAAATTAACTAATGGAAAAGATTTTGATGATAAAAAAATAAAAACTAATGCTTGCTTTTTTTATGATGAATTAAAAAAAAATAAAAAAGCGTTGAAAATGGTTGTAAACGTAATTTATTTAACGTCTTATTTAGTAACAAAAAATGCTCACGTTATGTATCCTAAGGATAAAGCGTGTAAAGATGATCTTGAGTTTTTAAAAAGTATAAACTTTACCGAAGAACTAATTTCAATAATGGATGAGGATATTTTTTATAATTTGTGCCGTGATACCGTTTTGTTTTTTAATACGGATAACTATGTTAAAAGAAAAATTGTTTCACGAATAAATAAACAAGACATCGATTTGTTTAGAAAGGTTCCTATAATATTTTATGATATTTTAACGTATCTTAAAAAGTATGATATATCTGATGTTGTAAAGTATTATAATAAACGTTTAAAAGATACTAACGATAAAAACGTTTCTTTAGAAGATGCCGTATGCTATGGAGTAGAGCTTTTAATTAAGCTTTCTGAAGATGATCCTGATAATTATAGAAATGTTATGTATAACATTGTTTCACAATATTATGCGTATAATAAGTACTTATTATTAAATAATTATGAAATGGATGAATATGCTTTTGAAATACTTGATTTAATAGAAGATGGTTTTGAAGAGTTAATTGCTTTTTCGCTTAATAATTATGCTCTTTTAGAGCCGGTAGTAAGAGATTTCATCACCTATAATTCTTTATCAATTGAAAATAAGAATAAAATAGATAAATTTCATAATAAAAGAAACTGTAATGCAGAAAACCAGTTTTATAAAAATAATTATAATTGCTCCATAAGAAATTTTTTATCTAAATTATTTAAAAACATAGATTTTGATGATGATGATGTTTTAAAATATAAAAACAAACTAGACTATATAAAGAACATGGACGAATTTGATTATATAGCAAATGTTTTATACACGGATTTGTTTAGTAATATTTATATTAGTTATGATGTTAATCCAGAAGATGCACAGCTAGAATATGAGTTTAACTTTATTAAAAGTTTTAATAATATGAATGATTTTAAAAGGTATTTATTAGAAGATGATATGGTGTTATTAGATGCGATTGATAATTCGATTTATTTTGATGAATTGCCTTTATTATCTAAAAAAAGTGTAATTGAAAACATCAAGGGAAATAACATATATGATTATTTTATTACTAAGGAATATGTTAATGACATGATAGAATATAGCAGGGATTTTTCTTTATATGATGCATATTTAATATACGAGAATAATCTTATTAGTGAAAAAGATAGAAAGATTGCAATTGCTTTATCAGTTAATGATTTAAAATATGATTTGTTAGATTTAGAAGCATTATATGAAAATAATTATGATGATATTATTTATGATATATGTGATATTTGTTATAAGTATAACAGGTATAAAATTGATTTTGAAAATTTAAAAGATGATGATTGCATAAGCATGGTAAATGATATAGAAAAAGACTTTGATTTATTTTTATTTAATGTAAAACAAGATAGTGAAAAACAAGAGAAAGTATTATCTTCTTTTTATGAATATGTTTCTTGTAATGAATTTGAAAAGCAGCGGGTTCAAATCCACTTTAAAGAGTTACTAGATAAAGGCAAGGTTAAAAAGTTTAATAAAAAAAATAAAAATTCCTAAAATAAGGAATTTTTTTGTTTTTATATATGGCGGAGTGAGAGGGATTTGAACCCTCGCGCCAGTTACCCAGCCTACACCCTTAGCAGGGGCGCCTCTTCAGCCTC
>CASEJU010000066.1 GCA_949288335.1 uncultured bacterium
ATTGAAAACGTGTGAAATACTTTTTAAAAAGTAAAAAAACCAACATTTCTGTTAGTAATTTATTATTTTCAAATAAGAAGTTAAAGTTTTCTATTAATATTGGTGCCGGTAGTCGGGGTCGAACCGACACGGTACTAGTACCACTGGATTTTGAGTCCAGCGCGTCTACCAATTCCGCCATACCGGCAAATACAAAATAATTATATCATAAATGCAACTTTTTTAATATAGTTTTTTTATTAAAAGTGATATAATTATATAGAGGTGGAACTTATGAAGTATTATTGTATCGGAATAAAAGGATCAGGTATGGCAACTTTAGCGGAAATACTTTATGATTTAGGAAACAGAGTTTCTGGTTATGATGATTATAAACCATATAAATTTACTCAAGAAGGACTTGATAAAAGAAATATAAAAATATATTATGATAACGATCATGAAATAGATAAAGATACCATTGTTACTTACTCAAAGGCTTTTAGCATGGATCATCCTGAGATAAAAAGAGTAAAAAACTTAGGGCTTAAAATAATAGAGTATAATGAATTATTAGGTAAGATAAGTGGTGAGTTTAAAACGATTGGTGTATCTGGTACCCATGGTAAAACAACAACTTCTACCATGTTATCACACGTTTTATCAAATACTAAAGGATGTAATTATTTTATCGGTGATGGAACTGGTTTTGCTAAAAAAGAAAACGAGTTATTTGTATTAGAATCATGTGAGTATAACAGACACTTTTTATCATACAAGCCTTATTATGCGGTTGTAACGAACATAGAACTTGAACACACCGAGTGTTATAAAGACATAAACGAAATAATTGATACGTTTAGTTCTTTTGCTAATAAAGCAAACGTTGTAGTAGCTTGTGGTGATGATTTAAACGTAAGAAAAATGAAACTAAATAACAAAATAATTTATTATGGTTTTAATGATAATAATGATGTGGTTTGTAAAAACGTAGTTTTAAGTAAAGAAGGAAGCGCCTTTGACGTTTACATGAATAAAAAATTATACGGACACTTTGATATTCCGGTATTTGGAGATCACATGGTGTTAAACGCTTTAGCATGCATTACGATTTGTAATTTAGAAGGCGTCAAAAAAGAAGACATACACACTCTTTTAGAGACATTTAGTAATGCTAAAAGAAGGTTTAAAGAAAAAGTGTTTGGTGATGTTATAACAATTGATGATTATGCACATCATCCAACCGAAATAAAAGTAACCATTGAATCAGCAAGGCAAAAGTATCCAAATAAAGAAGTAGTTGCGGTTTTCTTACCAAATACTTACTCTAGAACCAAGGCTTTGTTAAATGACTTTATAAGTGCTTTAAAAGAAGCTGATAAAGCATACGTTATGGACATTCATTGTGACAGAGAAAAAAAGGAAGATTATCCTGGAGTTTCAAGTGATTTAATAATAAATGAAGTTCCTAATGCTGAAAAAATATCAATTAGCACGGTAGATAAGTTATTAAAACATAAAAACGCTGCAATATGTTTTATGAGCTGTGCAAACATATATGAAATAGAAAATAAATTTGAAGAGTTAATTAAGAATAAAAATAATTAAAATGATCACCATAATAATGGTGATTTTTTTATGAAAGTATTAATAACAGGAGCAGCATCTGGAATAGGATATTTAACGGCTTTAACACTTGCCCAAATAGGCTATGACGTATATCTTACATGCCATACTAATAAAGAAGTTTTAAACACAAAAGAAAAGGTTTTAGATTATAAAAACATAAGCGTTTTAAAAGTTGATATAACAAAAGAAGAAGACGTAAAAAAAGTTTTAAGCCTAGACGTTGACGTTTTAATAAGCAACGCTGCTAAAGCAGTCGGCGGTAGTATAATAGAACTTGATGAAAATAAGATTAAGGATAATTTTGAGGTAAACGTTTTTTCTAATTTTTCTTTAATAAAAAGAGTTCTAAGACAAATGATAGAAAAAGATAAGGGAAGAATAGTTGTTATGTCATCAATTGCCGCAACTATTCCAATTCCTTTCGGTGGTGTTTATTCTGCTACTAAAGCAAGTGTTTCAAACATGGTAAAATCTTTACAAAAAGAGCTGTTTTTACTTGGAACAAACGTAAAAGTAGTATTAGTAGAACCAGGTTTATACCATACTGGATTTAATCAAGTTTTATTTGATAGTAAGTATAATGATGGTAAATACTTTAAAGATATACAAGATGACTTATATGACTTAGAGCATTCTTTTTTAAGGTTATTTGAAGCTAAAAAGTTAGATTCAATCGTAACTTACATCGTAAGGGCAGTACTTGATGAAAAACCTAAAAGTACTTATCACGCACCAATGATTCAAAGTGTGCTTGCCCGTGTTTATAACGTTTTTAGATCATAATAAATTATTGGTTTAATAAAATTATATTGGGAGTTGATATATTGTATCCAGAATATAATTTTATTGGAAAAGAAAACATTTGTAAAAGCGTTGACATAGCCTTTCCTAGCCAGCATCAAAACGTGCAACCTGGATTAGAGTATTTAATGGATCCAAAGCCTATTTTTGATAATCCTAATTATGTAGCAAGTGGCAAATTAAAAGGAAAAGTAGCAATTATTACCGGTGGTGATAGTGGAATAGGAAAAGCCATTAGCGTTCTTTTTGCAAAGGAAGGTGCAAGTGTTGTAATAGTTTATTTAAACGAGGATAAAGATGCTAATGACACTTATAATTATATTAAAAGCTTTAATGGTAACGTAAGTTTAATAAGGTGTGATTTAACAAATAGTAATAATGCTAAAAAAGCAGTAGATGAGGTAATTAGAAAATATGGAAAGATAGATATCTTAGTTAATAACATAGCCGTTCAGTTTATTAAAGATAGCATTTTAGATATATCAGATGAACAATTATTATTAACTTATCAAACTAACGTTTTTTCATACTTTTACATGATAAGAAATGTTCTTCCACACTTAAAAGAAGGAGATTCTATTATAAATACCGCATCAATTACCGCTTATAATGGAGAAAAGAAGTTAATTGATTATAGTAGTACTAAAGGTGCTATCGTATCACTTACAAGATCACTTTCCTTATCTCTTGCAGAAAAGAAAATCCGGGTAAACGCTGTTGCGCCAGGTCCTATTTGGACGCCTCTTATTCCGGCATCTTATAGTGAGGATGAGGTAAAGACATTTGGTACGTATACTTCTAAAGTGCCAATGAACAGAGCAGGGGAGCCATTTGAAGTTGCTCCAGCTTATCTTTATTTAGCAAGCGATGATTCTAGATACGTATCAGGTCAAGTTATCCATGTAAATGGTGGCGCTATAACTGAAAGTTAAGATTTATCTTAGCTTTTTTCATATAATTAATTATGAGTAACGAAGAACTAAAAAAAAGATTAAAACAGTTAAAAATAGAGGATTTTATCTGGATTATTTATATAGGAATTATATTTTTTAGTTTATATTCTAATACGTTAGAAAGAAAGTATTTTATTTATAACGATAAAAAAAGTAAAGATACTTATCGAAACATAACGATTGGTATATTTACTATTTTAGTTATTGTTTACTTTTATTTTTTAGCGGACTCATATAATGATGTTAAAAATTTAAATATAAAAGATACTTATAAAAAGAAGTATTTAACAAAGTTATCTTTTGTCGGTTCCTTGCTTATTTTTATAAGTGGTATTATTTTTCTTTATATAGCGTATAACGATGAAAACATTGACGTTGAAATTGCGTTTAATTAAATTTATTTTTTATAAGTTTCCTTTTTTATCCACAGCATAATTAAATTTACTACGTAATCTGTTTCTTTATCTGTAAGAATTCTTCCTTTAGGTATATGATGCCATTTTTCTAGGCACCCACGGCAGCATGTTGCGGTTGCGTGCTGAGCAATAAACACCGGGTGTCCTTTCATAGGCGTTTGTTTTCCGTCGTTTGGTATATCTTTAGGAGCAAGTCTTTTTCTTATAAAATCATAAGCATGCTCTTTTATTTTATCTAAGCCTTTTTCATTAATATAATTTAGCATGTAACGTCTTAAATGAAAACTACTTCTAAACTTGGATTTTGATAGTTTATACAACATTTCATCGTAATTCATAATTAACCTTTAATTACTTGTTATTTTTATATTCTTGATATAAAATGTCTTTTAAAACTAACATAGCATCCAGTTTGTTATATTGATAATTTTCTTCTAAAGATTTTAATAGCTTTTTAATTTCATTATTATAATATTTAACATCAACTTTGTTTTGGTAACTTGTTAATACTGGGTATTTTTTACTCCAGGCTTTACTCCAATTTATTTTATCTTGATTTTCTTCATTAGTTTTTATTATTATGTTTTTAATGTCCTTCATTTTTTTATCCTTCGTATAATTATTTTTTAATTTTTTTAGTCATAGCTATTATAATAATCGTTACCAAGGTTAATATGAAAGGTAGTAGTAACATCCTTGTTAATACTCTAGGTGTCGGCGGTTGGTTAAACGCATACATTCCCGTTATATAAAATATGAAAATGGTTAATAATAAATAAATTAAGTAGGTTGCTAGAACTTTTAATGTTTTTTTAAACATGGCTTTCATCTCCTTTTATTTTATAATACATTTTATTATTTATAAATTCATAAGTTATTTTATCATTATTACAAAGGTATGATAAATATGCTTTTATACTTGCTCCAACTAAATAATACTGGTTTATGTTCATTTCTAAATTATATATATCAAAGATTTCTTTTAAAATGTCTTCATAAGTTTTTTTAGTTTCTAGTATTTTATAAAGGTTGTTTATTATTTCGTTTATTTTGTATTCGTTTAATTTAATTAATTCTTCTATGTTTTCAGTCACTTCACTATGTGATAAAACGTATTTTTTAGCTTTTATAGTTTTTAGTTTTTCTAAGGTGTTTAAGTATTCTTCTAAATCATACAAATAAAATATATGGTATTTATTTATAGTGTTAGTGCTTGCTAGTGCATCGCCTAAAAAGATAACGTCATCATCTGTTTTAATGCCTATCATGTCATATGAATGACCTTTTAAATCAATTATTTCTAAATTATTTATATTATTATCTATTACTTTAGCCTTTGATTCTTTGGCGTATAAAAATTTGTTTTTTAAAGAAAATAGGGGACTTGCTCCGTAAAGGCCGGCTGATTCAAGTATTGGATTATTAATAAAAGACGTTTCTATTTTATTAGAATAAATATCGCAGTTAGTTCTTGAGGAAATAACGTTATTTCCTCCAATATGATCCGCGTGAGAATGGGTGTTAATAATTATTTTTACATGCCAGTTTTGTTCTTCAGTTATCTTTAGTATTTTTTTACCGGCTTCTTTATCATTTCCGGTATCAATTAAAATAACATCACTATCGTTTATTTTATACACGCCAATATTAGTATTATTCTTAATATAATAAGTTTTTTTACCTAATTTAATTAATTCCATAATGACTCCTTTAATTTATATATTTATTATATCATTATGTAAAATAAAAAAAGCTATTATTTTTAATAACTTTAATTATCTTTATTATTTTTAATTAGTAAAGAAATGCTAATGGAAAATAATCCAATACCCAGTAGTAATATGGCGTTTTTAGTTTTTATTTGGTTTAAAATAATTAGCACTATTACTGCCACACCCATTGCAAGTGCTATAGCGTTAAATATAAGAATAATTAGTTTATTTACGTCTTCTTTTTTAGAGTATGGATTTATTTTACTATCTTTTTCACATAAATCTACAAGGTAAGATGTATTGGTATCAAGCGCTTTCGCTAAATCCGAGATTGATACTATATCAGGATATGATATACCGCGTTCCCATTTTGATACGGCCTTATCAGTTATGTTTAGTTTTTTAGCAAGTTCTAATTGGGTTAAACCTTTTTCTTTTCTTAGTTTTGTAATTACGTCTTTAAAAGTTTTTTCTTGCATGATTTTTCCTCCTTAAATTAATTTTAACATGTTTTTAGTAAACTTTACGTATCTTATTAGTTTAGTTATTAGATTTTTAGTTTACTATTTATTAAATTAGCTTATTTTGTATTTTATAAGAAAGGTTGTTTATTAGGCAATAAAAAAACTAGATGTTATCATCTAGTTAGTTGGCTTATGGTAGCGAGATTTTACGTTAACATATTAAAAATAAGACTTTTTACCACTTTTAGAGTTTGAGTAGGTTTAAATGGATTTAATTAAACATAAGTAAATTTAAATTATTTTTTATTTGTCTATAAATTATTATTTATCTATTTCTTCTAATAATAAATCAAAATCTGATTTATCATCTTG
>CASEJU010000067.1 GCA_949288335.1 uncultured bacterium
AAATAAAAAATCAGCCATCTAATAGACTGAATATATATATTTAACGTTTAATAAACATAATTGTCATAATTGGTGGAGCTGACGAGAGTCGAACTCGTGTCCGAAAAACAATTAGCAATAGCATCTACAAGTTTAGTTAGTAATTATGATTTAATTAAATGATAAAGGTAACTAACATACCCATCAAATAACGAGTTTAGTAATATTCACTACTCTTCCCTAAACAAGAAAAATAGTATAACTCACTAAATATGAGCCCCTTTAAAAGTTCGTGAGTAAAACCTAAAAAGAAGCGCTTTCTCTATTAGAGACTAGGCAGCGCAAGCTGCGAAAGCATAGTTATTTGTTTTGTTATTTATTTTTGTTTGTACGTAAGGAGTACCTTCCACTTGCCACTAGAGCCTTTTATTTCCCGTCGAAACCAATAACAGCCCCATATAAATAACATAGATATTATAGCATACTTTTATGATTTTTTATTGTTAAATTTTATCACATTTTGTATAATTAATACTAGGTGATAATATGCATGATTACGAAAAAACAGAAGTTTTAGACTTAAATGAAATAAAACGAGATAAAAAAAGAGAAAGTAGTAAAAAAAATAAATTTTTCTTTAGAACGTTACCACTAATAATGATGCCAATATTATTCGTTTTAACTATTATTTCAACCCATTCAACAAAATTAGTTATAATTCCCATAAACTACATAGTTTACGTGCTATTATCATTATTTATATATCTTTTTGTAATAAGTTTTTTCATAATTAAAAAGAAAAAAGGTAAATTAACGAAAAAGAAAAAAATAAAAAATATATTTTTAATTTTTATACTCATATTATATGTACTTGGTTGCTCTACTGGTCTATTTTTACTATATGGTCCTTATGATAAGTTTAGGGTATGGTTTATATCTACATCAATGAGTACGATGCACCATCACTACTTATGCAAATGGTTTTATTCTGATGATGAAATAAATAAAATACTAAATAAAAACTACATAATAGAAGTTAACGAGGATACCAATACCGATTTAATTGATATGAAAGAAGAAAAATATAAAAATGAATATGAAAAACAAATCCTACAAAGAAATAAAGACCAAGATTATAAAATAATAGAACTTGAAGTAAATGGTCAAAAAGCTTATTTAGCCGCTATATATGATCCTTCGATGGTAAAGGTTGCCGTATCAAAAAGCGTTGGTTATAAAGGACAGTACGCAACTAAAATGGCAAGTGATCATAAAGCCTTACTTGCAACTAACGGAGGTGGGTTTGCAAATGCACCTGGTGACACAACGGGCGGAAGACCAACTGGAGTTACCATATCAAACGGAAAAGTAATAACTGATAATACTTATTCATCCGACGCTCAATCCGGTGGCTTAATAGGTATGACCTATGATAATAAATTAGTATTAATTAAAAACGCAAGTGCAAGCAAGGCAAAACAAATGAACGTTCGCGATGGAGTTACCTGGGGTCCATTTTTAATAGTTAATGGTAAAAAGTCATTCATTAAAGGTAATGGTGGCTGGGGATATGCTGCTAGAACCGCAATAGGTCAAAGGTCTGATGGTATAATCTTACTGCTTGTTGTTGATAGTAACTCAACTAGAACAAAAGGTGCATCAATGGTTGATTTAACCGAGATAATGAGCAACTACGGAGCGATTAATGCTGCCAATTTAGATGGTGGAACATCAAGTGTTATGGTGCTTCCTAAAAAAGAAGCTTTAAATTATATTAGTTCTTGCTCTAAGGATTATTGTTATATTAATGATCCGGTTGATTCTGCATTAAGACACCAAACAAGAGGTATTGCATCAACCATAATCGTTGCAAAATAAAAGATTCCAAAAAGGAATCTTTTTTACTAATCTCCACAAGTTGCACCCATTTTTTCATACATTGGTTTAATGCCTTCAAGTGTTAACACTAGCTAATTAATGACAAAAAAAGAGGCTAATACTTATTAACCATCTTTTGTAAATCTCTTTTAATATCTTTTTCCTTTAAAGCTTGCCTTTTATCATAAGTTTTTTTACCCTTAGCAACTCCAAGTAATATTTTAGCTTTACCATTTTTTAAATACAATTTCAAAGGAACCAGTGAGTATCCTTCTTTTTGTACTTTATCTTTTATTTTATAAATTTCTTTTTTATGTAAAAGAAGTTTTCTTTCTCTTCTTTCATCATGATTAAATATATTTCCATTTTCATAAGGAGCAATAAACATGTTTATTAAGAATATTTCGTTATTTTTAACACGTGCATAAGTATCTTTTAAATTCGAACTTCCTTTTCTTACTGATTTAATTTCTGTTCCAGTAAGAACGATACCAGTTTCGTAAGTATCTTCTATAAAATAATCGAAGTATGCTTTCTTATTTTTTATCTCAATCATTATTCCACCTCTATTATATCAGTGTATCTTGTTAAAACAGATTTATACTTATTATAATACGACTGGTAAT